>NZ_DAISHJ010000025.1:0-56344 GCF_036822615.1 Aggregatilinea sp.
CTGTGCGACACCATCAAGGAAGAAGACGGCATCGCGCCGTGGACCTACCAGGGCATTTACCCCGGCTACCTGTGGGAAGAAATCCTGGTCCCGCTGATCTACCGTGCAGGCGGCAATGACGCGTTGAAGGCCATCGACAACCTGGAGCCGAATGCGTGGATGACGCCGGAAGTCAAGCGCGCGGTCGAGTCGCTGTACATGATCTACGATCGCGGTTGGCTGCTGAAGGGCACCGTCGGCCTGGATCACACGCAGTCCCAGACCGAATTCTACAAGGGCAGCGCGGCGTTCATCCCGTGCGGAACGTGGCTCGAATCGGAAATGTCCACCATCCTGCCGCCCGACTTCGTGACGCTGGTCGCCAACGTGCCAGGGTACGCCGACAAGCCGGAATACCTCAACGGCGTCGGCACCACGGCGGGCGAGCCGTACTACGTCCCGGCGGGCGCCGAGAATCCCGAGCACGGCATGGAATTCATCCGCATCCTGATGTCGGTGGCGTCGGCGCAGCAGTTCGCGGCCAGCGGCAAGGGTACGATGGCTGTGGCCGGTGGCACGGACGGCGTGGAAATGTCGCCCTTCCTGAATCGCGGCGTCGAGCTGGGTCAGGCTGCCGATGCAGCGATCGACTTCCGCCTGTCTCAGTGGTACAAGCCGGTCGGCAGCGCGCTCGACAGCGCCATCACCGCGCTGATGAGCGGCGACACCGATCCTGACGGCTTCGTCGAGCAGGTCCAGAAGGCCGCCGACGACGTGGCGCAGGACCCGGACATCGCCAAGTTCACCCACGAGTAAGCACACATCTTGGGATACAAGGTCAGAGGATAGCGTTCACCATCTGGGCAAAGAGGTTTGTCGCTATCCTCTGCCTTTCCATAGGCCTATTATAATCGCATCGCACTATTTGACTGCCAGCGGAGCAGAACTGCTGCTCTGTGCGATGGTGCACGCCTTCCCGCTGGCCCAGCCAAGACGTAGATACCATGAAACAAGGACAGAACCGTTTTATCATTTCGTTCCTGATCGTGCCGCTCTTGCTGTACGGAACTTTCGTCCTCGCGCCCTTCGCCGGTGCGTTTGCGATGTCGTTCACCAGGTGGCGCGGACTGTCCCGCAACGTCAGCTTTGCCGGGTTGTACAACTACGACAAGCTGCTCCACGACGACGTGTTCTGGACGATCCTGGGCAACAACGCCAAGATCCTGCTCACCTTCCCCATCATCACGATGGCGATCGCCCTGTTTTTCGCGGCGCTGTTCCACCAGGAAGCGATTCGCGGCGCGACCTTTTTCCGCATCGTGTTCTTTTTCCCGCAGGTCATTTCGGTCTCGATCATCGCCATCCTGTGGAGCTACGTCTACCACCCGACGGTCGGCATCCTGAACGGCTTTTTCGAGCTGATTCATTATGAGCCGCTCCAGCGTTTTCCGTGGCTGGGCGATCCTGACACCATCCTGCCCTGCATCATCGTGATCGCCATCTGGCAGGCGGTCGGCTTTTACATGGTGCTGCTCATCGCCGGGATGCAAAGCATTCCGGGCGAACTGTACGAGGCGGCGCGCATTGACGGAGCGAACTCGTGGAAGCTGTTCTGGCGCATCACCGTGCCGCTGACCTGGGAAACGATCCGCACATCGATCATCTTCATGGCGATCGGCTCGATGGACATGTTCGCCTACGTCCAGATCCTGACGAAAGAGGGCGGCCCCTCGCACAGCGGCGACGTGCTGGCCCGTTACTTATATGACCAGGCGATTTTGCAGAGCAACTTCAGTTATGGCGCGACCATTGGCGTGGTGCTGTTGGTCATCGTGATGTCGCTGTCCGTGATTTCGATGCACCTCACACGGCGCGATCCCTTGTGGAACTGACCCGGACCGGTCTCCTCCAACCTAAAGAGTAAACCTCATGCAGCTTACCAAGACCTCCAACGCCAAGTCCGCCGTCGCCGCGCCAAAACTCAAGCTGGCGGGCAGGCGCACCCTGTTCATGACGCTGATTTACCTCCTGCTGGCGGCGTGGACGGTGGCCGTCGTGTTCCCGATGATCTGGTCAGTAGTGAACTCGTTTAAAACGGACCGCGCGATCTTCTTCGATCCGTGGGCGCTGCCGGACCAGATCCGGTTCGACAACTGGGAACGCGCCTGGACCTCGGCGCGCATCGGGGAGTTTTTCGCCAATACGCTGATCGTCGTCGTGCCTGCGCTGACGCTGACCCTGCTGTTCGCGTCGATGGTCGCCTACGTGATCGCCTGCTTTGAATTTCGCGGGCGCGGGATCGTCTTCTCGGTGTTCGTGGCGGGCATGATGTTCCCCATCTTCCTGGGGCTGGTCCCGCTGTACCTGATCACGCAGGATCTGCACCTGCGCAATTCGTTCATCGGGCTGATCCTCGTCTACATCGCGTATTCGCTGCCATTTACGGTCTTTTTCATGACCGGATTTTTCAGGGGCATCCCGCGCGACTTTCTGGAAGTGTCGGCAGTAGACGGTGCGAACCACTACCAGACGTTCTTCCGCATTATGCTGCCGATGGCGCGGCCCGGACTGGTGTCGGTGGGCATTTTCAACTTCATCAGCATGTGGAACCAGTACATCCTGCCGACGATCATGATCGACAGCGCGATGGAAGGCGAGCGGACCAAGTACGTGTTGGCACAGGGATTGTATTACCTTCAGGCCAAGCAGCAGTTTGCGAACGACTGGAGCGGCCTGTTCGCGGCGGTGACCATCGTGATGGTCCCCACCATGATCGTGTATGCGCTGTTCTTCAACCGGATTCAGGGCGGGTTCGCCGGAGCGCTCAAGGGATGACGGGCATGGATGCAGTGCTGCGGGCGGCTGCCGTACGTCCCTCGCCGCGCCAGATCGCGTGGCAGGAAACCGAGTTTTACGCCTTCATCCACTTCAACATAAACGCGTGGACGGGCCGGGAGTGGGGCACCGGGGACGAAGATCCGGCGCTGTTCAACCCGACCGGGTTCGACGCCGAGCAGTGGGCCAGCGTGATCGAAGCGGGCGGGATGCGCGGGCTGATCCTGACCGCCAAGCATCACGACGGCTTCTGTTTATGGCCCAGCGCGTTGACGGATCACTCGGTCAAAAGCAGCCCGTGGCGCGGAGGCCGGGGCGATGTCGTGCGGGACGTGTCCGAGGCGTGCCGCCGTCACGGGCTGAAGTTCGGGATCTACGTTTCGCCCTGGGACAAGCACGAAGCCTCTTACGGCGATTCGCCCCGTTACAACGCCTATTTCACGAACCAACTGCGCGAGCTGCTCACAAGTTACGGCGAGGTGTTCGCGGTCTGGTTCGACGGCGCGTGCGGCGAAGGGTCGAACAGCAAACGCCAGGAATATGACTGGGACGCTTATTACGCCGTCGTGCGCGAGCTTCAGCCTAACGCGGTGATCTCGGTCTGCGGGCCGGACACGCGCTGGTGTGGCAACGAAGCGGGCCACTGCCGTCCCAGCGAATGGAGCGTCGTGCCCGCCAGCCTGCGCGACAACGAGAAGATCGCTGAAAAGTCGCAGCAGCAGGACGACGAGGCGTTTCGCGTCCGGTTCAACAGCACGGATAACGACCTGGGCAGCCGCGCGAAAATCGCGGAGGTGGACGATCTGGTCTGGTATCCCGCCGAGGTCAACATCTCGATCCGGCCCGGCTGGTTCTATCACGCCGAGGAAGACGATCAGGTGCGCGGGCTGGACGAACTGCTCGGTATTTATTTCAACGCAGTCGGCGGCAACGCGACGTTTTTACTTAACTTTCCGCCGGACCCGCGCGGCCTGATCCACGAGCACGACGCGCAGCGCGCCCGCGAGCTGGGCACGCTGCTGCGAGAGATTTTTGAGCGGAATCTGGCGCGGGATGCCTCCGTATCCGCCGATCCGCCGGGGTCCGGCGAGCACGCGGCGGAAAATATTCTCGATGGCGGCACGGCTGCGTTCTGGACCCCAGCGGACGGGCAGGAACAGGCCGTGCTCACGATCAATCTGCCGGAGCCGCGCACGTTCAACGTCGCCATGCTTCAGGAGCACATTCGCAGCGGGCAGCGCATCGAGCGCTTCCGGCTGTCGGCGCTGATAGGCGATACGTGGCGCGTGGTCGGGGAATCGACCGTGATCGGCTACAAGCGCCTGCTGCGTTTTGCGCCGGTCACCGCGCAGCGGATCCGCATCGAGATTCTCGAATCGCGCATCCGCCCAACGCTGGCAGCCTTCGGCATTTTTTACCACCCAAAACTTTAGATGCGCGCCACACTTGGCGGCAGATACCGCGTTAAACGCCTACAGCGCCGCGACGCGGAAGCCGTCCGCGAGGATCGTACCGCGCTCGACGACGAACCCGGCTCCGCCGCGCGCGTGCCGCCCCTCAGGATCGCGCGTTTCCAGCATGCGCGCACCGTCAATCGACAGCACCAGCGCATCACCCTGCGCCTCGAACCGCAGCGCGTAGACACGATCCATCTCGTACGGAAACGGCACTGACGCCAGCGTTTCGACCACATTATCGCGCCGGGCGATGATCGACGAGGTCGTGCCGCCGGACAGGATCGCGGCGTAGTAGCGCCGGTGCCCCTTGCTGCGCAGGACCAGACCGCCCGCTTCGTGCAGGCTGAACGCGATACCGCTCTCCACGCTGTAATCGGCCCAGTCCTGCGTGCCCATGGTGACCACGCCGTTGTCTATCGTATGCGAGATGCAGTAGGTATAGGTGAAGTCGGGTGCGAACTGCCGCGCCGAACTCACCCACGCCTGCAACCAGTAGGGCGCGAGGTTCCAGATCGAGGTCATCAGCATACCCTGCTGCTCGAACGCAGCGGGCGCGCCGTCCCAGTCCAGGTCGAGGAAACCGATTCGCCCGTCCAGGCGCCGGTCCGCGACCAGCTCGATCCCCAGCCGGAAGATCGGCATGCCGCCCGTATCGGGCACGGTCCATTCGAGCGCGTTCACACCGCGCACCAGATCGAACAGATCGCCCGCCATGCGGCGGACTTCGTTATCGGAGTCGTAGTACAGCACGTAAAACCGCAGGCGCGGGTTCACACCCGCGAACGCTTTGACGTGCGCCCGCACCGTTTGTGTGGCATAGAGGGTCGGGCTGGCGATCGTGGCAAAGTTATTCGCCAATACACTGAAATCGAGGAATACGGGCGTGGACACCTGGCACGCCACCCCCTGCGCTAAAGCGCAATACTCGATCGCCAGCCCGCTTTCATCAGAGGACTCGTTCAGGTTGCCGACACGCGCCACGGGATAGGGCGCATCGCCATAGGGGCACGGGACAAAACCCTGCGTAGAGCCGGGATAGTCGAAGCTGTAGCGCGGCCCGCGTGCGGGAACCGGCTCGCCGTTCAACGCCGCCGCCGCACGCACGATGCCGTTGGTCTGCTGCACGGCGTCCGTCACGCACGAGCCGCCGTCCGCCGTCACCACGTAGAGCAGATCCGCGACCGGCGCGCGAAAATCCGCCCCGCCGCGCAGCCCCTCCAGCCCCAGCCGGATGCCGTTCAGGCAGCCGACGTTGCCCGCGTTACAGTCGGTATCCCATGCCGCCGACGCCCCGATCGTGACGCTGCGCTGGAAGTCGTCGCCGCCCAACAGCAGCGCGCTGAGCACCATCGCGTGGTTGGGGATGATGTGGCACGGGCCGGGACATACGCCGTAGCCATAACGCGGATCGAGCCACGCGCGCACGGCGCGCCAGTCGGATTCCTGCGCGCAGATCATGCGCACGTCATCGATCAATTTCTTCAGCGTGGCCAAGGTCACGTAAGGCAGCGCGCCCTCGATCAGATCATCCAGCGCGCGCACGTCGAATGCCAGCGCTTCCATCGCCGCCAGAAAACACGCCGCCTCGACCGCGATCCCGTCGTGGCTGACCGACGCCGCCGCGCGCACCAGCGCCACCGCGCGGTCGGGGTCGCCGGGCGAGGTCATCGCAAACGCGTCCATGAAAATCTGTGCGCCGATCTGCTGCGCGATGGTCGGGCCGTTCAGCGCGATCGATCCGCTGCGCGGCGCGGGGACGCCGTCCTTCAGGCGCAGGTAGGCGGTGTGCTCGGTCGAGCGCCCCAGTCCGCCCCACCACAGGATGGTCTTGTCTTCGATGATGTAATTCAGCCAGGCTTGCCCGACCTGCTGCGGGGTCAGGTCCACCGGATAGCCGTTGTCTTCCAGCGCGCGGAAAAACCCAAACGTACCGGAGAGATCGTCGTCGGCCACCACCAGCGGCGCGCCGATGCGGTCGTGCACGTAATAATCGACTTCACCGAAGACTTCCTGAATCTTTTCGTAGGACCAGCCCTCGACCGGACGGCCCAGGTAGACCCCGATCATCTTGCCCAGCACGCCCGCGTACATCTGCGCGGCGTAACGTTCGATACCCATGTATCCCGTCTCCATCGATTCCATCAAATCCGCGCGACACTGAAGCCGTCGCACAGGATGCCACCCTCGTCCACCACGAAACCCGCCCCGCCGGACGGATACTCGCCGTCCACCGCTTCCGCGACCTGCTGCCCGTCCACGAGCATCACCAGCCGGTCCCCCTGGACGCGCAGCGCCAGCGCGTGCGTCTCGTCCACGGCGTAGCCCTGCCGCCCGGCGGCCAGTACGATCATGTCCTCGTCACGGCGCTTGAGGATCACGGCCTGCCCGTCGCGGATCGCCGCCGCGTAGTAGCGCCGGTGTCCCCTGGCGCGCGCCACGAGTCCCGCCGCACGCTGCTGCAAAAACGTGATCGTCGAGGCGACCTCGTAGTCCGCCCAGTCGCGCGTGCCGGTCGTGATCACGCCGTTTTCGGTCGGATGCGAGAGTGAAAGCGTCGTGGTGTAGTCGGGCGCGAGGTTACGCGCGGAGCTGACGAAGGTGTTCATCCAGGTGGTGACGGTCGTCCAGGGCGTCAGCGAGGGCGAGAGATCCATCGAGCGGCCCATGACGAAACGCTCCGGCGCGCCGGACCAGTCCAGGCTCAGCAGCGCAATCGCCCCATCGAGCCTGCGCGCGGCGGTCAGCATGAGGCCCAGGCGATAGATCGGGTGGCCGCCCGTATCCGGCACGGTCCATTCCAGGTCGTTGATCCCGCTCGCCAGCGCAAACGGTTCGCCGGTCAGGGTAGCGATCTCGTCGTTTTCGTCGTAGTAATCGACGAAAAACGCCAGCCCCGGATTGCCCTCGTCGTACGTTTTGACCACAGCGCGCACGGTCTGCGTCGGGTACAGGGTCGGGCTGGCGATCACCTCGAAGTAGCTGGTCCCTTTGGCACCCTTCGGCTCCGGGTCTACGAACGTCTGCACCGAAACGGTCCCGCGCGTGCCGGGCGCAAGCCCTTCGTAGAGGATCATCAGCCCCGCGTCGCCAGAGGTGTGCGCCGCATTTTCGACGCGCGTCACCGCCTGCCCCAGGATGGGTGCCGGGTGGATGGCGAAGCCCTGCGTCGATCCCGCATACTCGAAGGCGTAGCGCGCAGAAGGCAGCTCGACTGCCTCCCCGCGCAGCGCTGCCGCCGCGTTCACAATCTTGCGCGTCTCGATCACGGCATCCGTGAAGCACTCGCCGCCATCGGCGCTAACCACCAGCATCCGATCCCCCACGGGCTTGCGCAGATCCGCCCCGGCATCCAGGGCAGGCAATCCCAGCCGGATCGCGTTCAAGCAGCCGACATTGCCCGCGTTGCAGTCCGTGTCCCAGCCCGCCGACGCCGCGATCATGATGCTGCGCTGGAAGTCGTCGCCGCCCATCATCAGCGCCATCAGCACCGCGAGGTGATTGGTCGCCATCGGACAGTTGCCGGGGTAGCGCTCGTAGCCGTGATGCTGCGCGATCCAGTCGCGCGCGGCGCGCCAGTCGTCCGTTTTGGCGCAGACGTCGATCATGTCGCCCGCCATGCGCAGCAGACGCGCATCGGACGTCATGCTGAGTCCCTGCTCGATCAGCACATCCAGGCGCGGCTCGTCAAAGGCCAGCGCTTCCATCGCGGCCAGCACGCACGCCGCCTCGACCGCCAGTCCATCGTGGCTGACCGACGCGGCTTCGCGCGCCATCGCAACGGCCCGCTCCGGGTCGCCGGGGTTGACCATTGCCCACGTATCGACGAAGATCTCCGCGCCGATCTGCTCCGCCATCGACTGCCCGTTGAGCGCGATCGATCCGCTCTGCGGCGCGGGAATGCCCGCCTTCAGGCGCAAAAACGCGGTGTGCTCGGTGGAACGGCTCAGACCGCCCCACCACAGGATCGTCTTGTCCTCGATGACGTAGTTCAGCCACGTTTCGCCCACCTGCCGCGCAGTGATGGCGGCGGGATAGGCGTTATCGGCCAGGGCGCGGTAAAACACAAACGTGCCGGAGATGTCATCGTCGGGCACGATCAGCGGCATGCCAATGTTCTCGTTGACGTAAAAATCCACCGTGCCGAAGCGCGACCGGATCGCGTCGTAGGTCCAGCCTTCGACGGCACGCCCCAGATACACTCCGATGATCTTGCCCAACACGCCCGCGTAAATCTGCTCTCGATACTGCGCAACCGGCATCCTTCGTCCTTTACCCTTTCAACGCCCCACTGACCAGCCCGTCGATGAAGTAACGCTGCACCGCGACGAAAAACACGATCACCGGGCCGATCATGATCACGGCGGCGGCCATCATCAGCCCCTGATCGACGGTATAGGTGCCGTTCATCGACAGGAAGCCCAGCGTCGCGGTGAAGTTCGACTGTCCCTGCAAAAACGTCGAGGTGATCAGGTACTCGTTCCATGACTGCAAGCCCACGATCACCGCGACCGTGATCAGCCCCGGCGACACCAGCGGCAGCATCACGCGCAGCAGGAGCTGCATCGTGCCTGCGCCGTCGATCATGGCGGCTTCTTCCAGCTCGACTGGCACGTTCAGGAAAAACGACCGCATCAGGAACACGGCCAGCGGCAGGTTCAGCGCGGCCAGCACCACGCCCACCGCGTAGACGCTGCCCAGCAGATGCAGCCGGGCGAAAACGTAGTACAGGGGAAACATGAATAACTGTATGGGCACGGTCATGGCGACCATGAAATAAATCATGATCAGCGGCCACGTCCTGATCTTTTTGCCCGCCAGCACGTACCCGGCCAGCGACGAACATACCAGCACGGTCAGGATCGCCGTGCCGGACAGCTTGATGCTGTTGATGAAGCCCTGCTGGAAATGCCCGAACTCCCACGCTTCGGAATAATTCTCCCAGTCGAGCGCCTGCGGCAGCGCCAGCGGATTCTTGACGACCTCACGGTGCGTCTTGAGGCTGTTGACCGCCACCAGCGACAGCGGAAACAGCGCCGTCAGCGCGAACAGGATCAGGATCAGGTGTGCCGTCGTGTTCCCGATCCCCTGTGACAGCCGGTATCTCATGCCGCAATATCCTTTCGACTGAGCCAGACGTACAGGAAGGAGGCGGACAGGCCGAACAGACTCATCACCAGCCCCACCGCCGACGCCTTACCGAACTGGAACGTCAGAAAAGCAAACGTATAGGCGTAGGTGCTCAGCATCTCCGTCGCGTGGGCGGGGCCGCCGCCTGTCAGCAGGTAGACGTAGTCGAACGTCAGGAAGGAAAAGATGATGATCATGACGAACATCAACTGCACGGTGGGCCGGATCGACGGCAGGTAAATGTGGCGGAACAACTGCCAGCCGTTCGCGCCCTCCACCCGCGCCGCTTCGACCAATTCCTGCGGCGTCTGGCGCAGCGCAGCGAGGTAGACGATTGTCAGGAAGCCCCAATAGTGCCAGATATCGACCGTGGCGACGGTGTAGAGCGCCGTATCGAGGTTGCCCAACGGCGAGCGGATCGGAAAGCCGTAGTCGCGCAGGTAGCCCACGACGCCCGTCAGCGGGTTCAGCATGATGTTCAGCCACAGGATTGCGTTGGTGACGGGGGCCAGCACGTAGGGGAACAAAAAGATGATCTGGTACGCAGTCCGGCCTCGTTTGCGCCGCAGCAGCAGGACTGCCGTCAGCATCCCGATGAACACCGGGATGGTCAGAAACAGCACCGTCCAGCGAAAGTTATTGGTCAGCGCCTGCCAGAATACTTTATCGTCAAAAATAGCTCGATAGTTGCCAAACCCGATCCAGTTCATGTGCGGCGAGACGCCGTTCCAGTCCGTGAATGACACGTAGACGGTCAACAGGCCTGGAACGGCGATAATCGACAGGCTGAGGAGCAGCGCAGGCATCACCAACAGATGGTAGCGAAGCGACTTCATACGCAAGATCCTTTATGCACGACAGAGATGCCTGACCGAACGGCTGTGTGCCGGACGTCCCCAGCCCGGCACACAGCGCTCTCCGTTCGTTACCGGTCGGGCGCCGCGCAGCGCCCGATCGTCCTATTCACCCGGGGCGGGGATAGGCGGAACCATCTGTTTCTCAAGCTCCTCAGCAAACACCTCGTCGATGCGCGTCAGGAACTCATCGACCGAAGCCGTATCGAGCCAGACCGTATCGACGTTGATGAACTCCTGCTGAGTCGCGGGCGGGAAGAACGTCGCGGAGAAGTAGCCGAAGTGGCCTTCGTTGACGGCGTTGATCATGTCCTGAATGGCGATGATATACTCACGCGAGAGGCCCGTGAAGTCGTCGGGGTTCACGTCCAGTTCCTTCACCGGCACGCCCCAGTACCCCGGCCAGCGCGCGGTCATCTGAACCAGGAAGTCCTGAGTCATCATGCGGTCGATGATGGCCGCAGCAGCCTCCTTATGGTCGGAATTACCGTTGATCGACAGAGACGCGGTGGTCCCCAGGGTGTAGAGCGGGTACGGCAGATCGCCGATGGACGGGAACGGGATGAAGCCCAGATCGTCCACGTTGCCGCTCTCTTCGTTGAAGAACTGTGTCGCAAACTGGAAGACGAGCGTCGGGCCGATGAAGAACGGCGATTCGTGCGCGGCCAGAAGCTGCACGGCGTCGTTGAAGTTAAGGTTGATGTAGTCTTCCCCGGCCAGATAGCCCTTCTGGTACCACTCCGCCGACTTTGCGATCGCGGCGGCGATTTCGGGCGAGTTCCACGAACGTGCACCGGTCAGCGCCTCATAGACGGCTTCCGGCCCGGCCATGTGGGTCAGGAACAGCGAGGTGTAGTTTTCGTTAACGGGCCGCCAGCCCTTGTTGCCGGTGACGGAAGCGTAGAGACCCTCTTCCATCGCGGCATCCATGATCGCTTCCAGTTCCTCGATCGTGGTCGGCGGCTCCCAGCCATATTCCTCAAGGACGGCCTTGTTATAGAAGATACCGAGCGTGTTCAGCGAGTTAGGCAGCGCGTACAGCTCGCCGTTGACTGTGCCCGATTCGTAAATCGGGGCCAGAATACGATCTTGCCAGCCGTACTGCTCGGAATACTTGTCCATCGATTCCAGCTTACCGGCGGCGGCATAGGGCGCGACGAACGACGGGCCAGACCCGTAGACGATATCCGGACCTTCACCGGCGGCTAACGCCACAGCGATATCGTTGTCTACGGTGTTGCGGAACTCGAGCACCAGCTCGTATTCATCTTGCGACGCGTTATAGGGTTCGACGAGCACTTCGTTCATGGTCACTTGATGCTCCGGGGGAGCGCCCCAGAACCACATCGTGACCGTTTCGCGCTGGCGCGCCTGGGCGGTCGCGCCGCCGGCCAGCGTGCTCAACAGCAGCACGGCGACCAGCACCAATGTTATTTTTTTCGTCTTCATCGGGCATTCTCCTTATGGCGGGCTGTCGGGGGAAACGGGAAACAAGCACGCACAATCGTCCTGCGAAAACGTCTCCTTTCTGGTGGGACCATCAGGTTCACCGCCGTTTCTCTTACCGGCTCCAGCGTTACTGGCAAAGCGTCGTCACGACAAGGTTGCGGAAGGCGTCAAAATCAGCCCCGCGCGCCGCATTGATCGCAGGAAGATGAGTCCAACGGAAGTTGCTGCGAATATCGGTGACGGTTTCACCGCGCGTCAGTTCGCCCTGTGTTTCGATGTCCACGTGAATCGTGGTGAAGTCGAACAACTCCGGGTAGAGGGCCGCCGCGATCGCGGTTGAGTCGATCAGCGCGGTATAGGTTCCAAAGCCGCGCCCCGTGGTAAAAGCGATGATGCCCAGCGCGAACTTCGCTTCGGGTGTCGTCGCTGCTTTCAGGTGGTCGATCTCCGGCTCTAGCAGGTTGATGTCGTGGTGGGTCGCCACATCCAGCCCCAGCGCCGACAGCGCAAACCCGGCATGGAACACCAGCTTGGCCGCTTCGGGATCGACGTAGATGTTCCACTCGCTGACGGGGTTATCGCCCGTGGCGTTGAGCGCCGCGCTGCGATCGAAGCCGAACGCGCCGCCGATGATGATGAGCTGTGAGACTTTCTTGGGCAGATCGGGGTCCTGCATCAGCGCCAGCGCGACGTTGGTCAGCGGTCCGGTGGCGATCAGGGTAATGTCGCCCGCACAGCGGTTGACCGTTTCTACGATGACGTTCGGCGCGTAAGGGATGCTGGCGGGCAGGTCCGGCTCCGGCAGGTTGGTATTTCCAAGCCCGTCCGCGCCATGCGAGAATGGGTCGGACGGAAAGGGGCGGATCAGCGGCTTCAGCGGCCCCTGTCCCATCGGGATCGGGTCCGCGCCCAGCAGCGCCAGCACCTTCCGCGCGTTGCGATAGCAGCGATCCGCCGTCAGATTGCCGGTGACGGTCGTGATGGCCTCAATCGCCATTCCCCCAGACTTGACGGCGAGGATCAGGGCCAGCGCATCGTCGATTCCGGGATCGCAGTCGATCAGCACTCGTTTCATGAGCAGCCCTCCTGGCTGGGCGGCGGTCAATCTTCAGGCATCGGCACAGAGTCACTGGTCAGGCCAATCCGCATGCCATAGCGCTGATCGGTCGATTCATGCGCGAACGGCGAGCGGAAATTGAAGCGGATGCGGTCTCCCAGCCACTCGGTGATCGAGTATTCGAGTGGGGTCCCATCCGCCAGATACGACACGGATTGCAGCAAGATCATGGGGGTATCGAGTCCCCCATCCAGTTCCAGCAGGGCCAGCGTCTCGCGCGTGCCGCGCACCGCTTCCAGCCAGTTATCGGCATAGGCGGGCACCAGCCCGTACCGCTCGCGCAGCGTCTTGGACAGCGATTCGTCCACCAATCGCTGCTCCGTGATGCCGGGGCAGAGCGAATGATCGAACCAGGAGCGGTTGAGGGCGGCGGGCTGGTCGCCAATGAGCAAGATGCGCTTCAAATAGGCGATGGACGTCGAGGGCGTCACGCGCAAACTTTCCTGCACCTGCGGCGTCGGCCCTGGAAAAGTGTGCGTCTCGACGATCTGCGACGACGTCACCAGACCCCGGCTGTGCAGCCGCCCGGCCATGATGTGCGGCAGGCTCTGGTCGTGCACGAGCGGGATCGGCTTCTGGCTGATGAACGTGCCGCTGCCCTGCCGTCGTTCCAAAATGCCGTCCTTCGCCAGCTCCGCAAGCGCCTGGCGCATCGTCACGCGGCTGACGCCGTACTGTTTGGCGAGTGCCGTCTCGGACGGGATGTTTTCCCCGGCTTTCCACTCCTGTTGCGCGATACGCCCCTGAATATCGAGCGCAATCTGGTAGTAGGCCGGGACGGGCGACTCTCGATCGATCTTCCCCATGCTGCTCCACCCTGTTTTTTTGATGAAGACGTTTAAGTTCAGAGCAAAAACGGCATCTTTACATCCACACCAACTTGTTTTATTGTATAGACGTCTATTCGAGATGTCAATTGGTCAGCCTGCATAGGAAATCGTTATGCAACCAGTTCAGTATGTGTCGGTTGCCAATATCATTAGCGACGACCTTATTCTGTCCGATGGTGAGCGCCGCCTGGGGCTGTTAGGCGGCGCGGGGACGTATGCGGCGGCGGGCATGCGCCTGTGGTCCGATGCCGTGGGCATCGTTTCCGGCGTAGGTGAAGACTTCGATGCACTGCTGGGCGGCTGGTTCCGCCAGAACGGGATCGACACGCGGGGCCTGGACGTACGCGCCCCACAAACGCCCCACTCCACCATCAATTACGCCTCCGACGACGACCGCGTCGAAGATCCGCAGTTTGGACCGGAACACTTCAAGCGCATGGAGCCGACCCTGGCCGATCTGCCGCCCGTGTACCACAAAGCGCGCGGGCTGTACCTGTTCCGCGACGCCAATCCCGCGTACTGGGACCTTGTGTATGCCTTCCAAGCCACCGCGACGCGCCGCCCGATCATCGTATGGGAGCTGCACACGGGCGCGGCGGACGCGCGGCAGTGGGATGCAGCGGCGGCGATCCTGGCACGGATCGACCTCGTGTCGCTCAACATCGCTGAAGCCCGCGCACTGTGCGGCCTCGCGGAACCGCGCGACATTGTGCGAAAATTGCTCGCCACGGGCGTGAGCGCCGTCGCGCTGCGCCTCGGCGCGGAGGGCACGATCGCCGCCGACCAGCATGTGATGTGGCGCATCCCGATCTATCCGGTCGAGGTGATGGACGTCACCGGCGCAGGGAACGCCTTCACGGGCGGTTTCCTCGTCGGCTACTGCATGTCTGGCGGCGATGTCCGGCGCGCGGGGTGCTGGGGCGCGGCTGCGGCGTCGTTCATGCTGGAACAGTTCGGGCCGCCGCGCTGCATTGACGCCGCACTGGAGCACGAAGCCCGGCGGCGCGCCGATCGGCTGGAACCCATCCGGCTCAACCAGACCACCCTTTAGCGGATTCAACACGAACAGGACAAAGTAGGCATGCCTTCATCCAACTCCTCCAACCCCATGCGCGATCAGGTATTCAGTCTGCCGGAGCTGATTCGTGAACAGGTGTGGACACTCGAAAGCCGCACGCGCAAGATCATCACCACGCCGGAAATGTTCGCCGCCCGGGACGTCGTGCTGACCGGCAGCGGCGATTCGTACATCAGCGCGATGGCGGCAGAGGCGGCGTTCACGGAGTTGGCCGGGGTGCGCGCCCAGGCGCTCAGCGCGATGCAAGCCTCGCGCTACCACGCCCGCCGCTTCGACTGGCAGTATCCTTCCAACCCGCTGGTGCTGGCCGTGAGCAATTCCGGTGAGGTGGCACGCGTAGTCGAGGCCGTGCAGCATTACAACGACTGCGGCGCGCTGACCGTCGCCGTGACGGGTAATCCCGGCAGCCGTCTCGGCCAGGCCGCCCATCGGGCGGTGGAGGTCACGATCCCGCCGTTCGCGTCCGCGCCGGGCGTGCGGTCCTATTACGGCTCGCTGCTGGCGCTTTACCTGCTCGCCATCCGCATGGCCGAGGTGCGCGGACAGGTCACCGCCGACGAAGCGATGGATCTGCGCCGCGAACTGGAAGCCGCAGCGGGCGCCATCGAGGCCACGATCGCGCAGATGGATCAGCCGCTCCAACGGCTCGCGCACGAATGGGCGTCCCTACCCGCCTTCGAGCTACTGGGCAGTGGGCCGGATCGCGCCACCGCCGCCTATGGGGTCGCCAAGCTGCTCGAAGCGGTCGGAGTGCACGCCACCCACCAGGATGTCGAGGAATGGGTTCACCAGGAGTATTTTGTGGCGGACGCGGAGCATACCGGCACGATCCTGATCTGCGCGGCAGATTCGCCCGCGCTCAGCCGTGCGGTGGAGGTCGAGCACTACCTGCAGACGCTCAAGCGCCCCTACCTCGTGCTGAGCGGCAGCCCGGCGGCAGCGGCGTTCGGGCAGGTTCTGGCCCACACCCAGACGATCCGCCCGGTGTTCGCCCCGCTGCTCGACAGCGCTCCCCTGGCGTTGTTCGCAGCGTACCTTTCCGCTGAAACCGGCGCAGCCTATGGGCGCGGAGCCAGCGGACAGTGGGCCGACTGCCACGACGGCGCGACGACGCGCAACAGCCTGATTCTTTGATCCGCACGAGTGGATTTTTGCAGCACGGACGCGAAAGGGCACAGCTTCTATGTTCACGGAACGGCTCAAAACCGAGCGTAACGGCGTGGTGGACATCACCGAGGGGGTGCGGCGCGCCGTAGCGTCCTCGCAGGTGCAGGAAGGCATCGCCGTCGTGATGGTCCCGCACACGACTGCCGCCGTGACGATTATCTCGTTTCCCGATCCGCTGGGGCTGGAAGACGTCAACGACGAAATCAGCCGCCTGATCCCAACGCGCATCGACTTCAAGCACCAGCACGATACGCCCCAGGACGCCGCCGGACACGTCAAATCGGTGCTGGTCGGCGCGTCGCTGTCACTGATCGTGTCGGGCGGGGATCTGGTGCTGGGACATTCGCAGGCGATTTACTTCTTCGAGTTCGACGGGCCGCGCCAGCGACAGTACAACGTCCAGGTCGTCGGCCTAACTCGCTTCAACGAGGTTGCAACACTATGAAAGAATCGATCAAGAAGCTCTACGACCGCTACGACTTCGCGCCCAACGTGCCGCTAAAGGGCCTGCTCATCGATGGCAAACCGGCCCTGACCGGCATCGATCCGGCGCGGATCGGAGACTACGTGATCCTCACCGTGCGCGATCCGCTGTGCGACTACGTGGACGATCCCGCCGCGCAAATCGCGCAGCACCTCGAAAACGCGGAACTGGTCGCGCGTACGGGCATGTTCACCACCTACACCGGCACATTCGAAGGCGCGCGAATCAGCATCGTTAGCGGCGGCAGCGGATCGCCGGAAGCCGAGCTGGTCCTGCACGAGTTCCTCGAAAACACCGACGCCACTACCTACGTGCGCGTGGGCGGGTCCGGCGGCATGCACGAATCGGTGCGGCCCGGTGACGTGGTGATCAGCCGGGGCGTCGTGCGCGACGAGGGCATGACGCAAGCGTACATTTCGCCGTCATACCCCGCCGCCGCCAGCTATGAAGTCGTGATGGCGTTCGTGCAGGCCGCGTACGATCTCGGCGTATCGTTTCACGTGGGCATTACGCGCTCCAGCGACAGCGACTTCTGCGGCGTGGGGCGGCCTTCGGTCGGCGGGTATATGCAGCCGCGCCATCTCGAAGTGATCGATTACTACCGGCGCGCGGGCGTGCTCAACGGCGACCGCGAGTCGGCGGCAGTCGTCACCCTTGCAACGCTGTTCGGCAAGCGCGGCGGCTCGATTTGTTCCGTGGCGGACAACATCGTCACGGGTGAGACGTTCACCGCCGGGGCCGGGCACGACACCGCGATCCGCGTCGCGCTGAAGGGCTTCAGCCTGCTGCGCCAGATGGATCTCGAAAAGCAGCGCGCCGGGCAAGATTTCTGGACGCCATCACTGCGCGGCGCGGGTGCGTAGGGCGCACCGGGCGGCACACACCACGACGACAACCGGGCAAATACGCTCCTCGGTTTTCTGTTCGACGCAAAAAACCTGTGAGAACACTGCACTCACAGGTTTTTTGTTTGCTGCTGCCGGTTACCGATACTTGAACTAGCCTTTTTCTGCTCCGGCAGTCAGCCCGGCAGTCAGATACTTCTGCGCGAACAACCCGATCACGAACACGGGCACAATCGTGATGATGGCGATGGCCGACAGGCCGCCCCAATTGACGCCGTATTCGCCGTAAGCGATTTCGGAAATTGCCACCGGCAGCGTCTTGGACTCGACCGACTTGGTGAAGACCAGCGGAATCAGGAACGAGTTCCAGATCGTCAGGAAGGTGATCGTCACGGTGCTGGCGATCGCAGGCCAGGAAATCGGCAGGATGACGCGCACCAACACCCCTATCGACGAACAACCGTCGATGGTTGCCGCCTCCGTTATCGACACGGGCACATCGTCGAAAAACGTCTTGAGCAGCCACGTCGCCAAGGGGAACGCCATCGCAGCCAGCATCAAGATCAGCCCCGTTTTCGAATCGTACAGATTGTACGTCTGCATCAGGAAGTACAGGGGGATGATGACCGCAATTTCGGGCACCATACGCGCGATAATGATGAAGATCATCATCGCGTTTTTCGCTTTATAGGTGAAAAACTTGGAATACGAATAGCCCGACGCAATGCCCAGGACCATGACCAGCGCCGTTCCCACCACGCCGACGATCAAACTGTTGCGGGCATAATACCGGTAATCAGTCTCGAACATCCGAGAGTAGTTATCGAACGTAACGTGCTGGGGAAAAACGTGCGGCGGGAAACTGACGATCTCCGTCTCGGCTTTGAACGATGTGAGCAAAACCCAGATAATCGGCAGCAGCGTATACAGCACGAGCAGTGTCGCCGCGAAATAGATAAGCCCCAGGCGCAGTGTTTTCCTTGACATTTACGCCTCCCGTCGCAGAATGAGGCGGATATAGCCGATGCTCATGACGAATGCGAGCAGGAAAATAATCGTCGTCGCGGCGGAACCGAACCCCATGCGAAAGCCGAGCATCGACTTCTTATAGGCGTAGGTGGCCAGCACTTCCGTCGAGTTGGCGGGTCCACCCCGCGTAATGATCCACACCGCGTCGAAGAAACGCAGGGCGATCATGGTGCGCATCAGCAGCGCGACCGCAGCGGACGGCTTGAGCAGCGGCAGCGTGATATGCCAGAAGCTGCGCACCGAGCCTGCGCCGTCGATGCGCGCCGCTTCGTACAGGGATTCGGGGATGTTTTGCAGCCCGGCCAGCAGCACCAGCATCACGAACGGGGTGGACTGCCACACGTCAATAAAGATCAGAGTGGGCAGCGCCAGATTGGTCGATGTGAACCACTCGATCGGTTTCGAGATCAGGCCCACCTCCGTCAGCGCGTAGTTCACGATGCCATAGGTCCCGTTCAGCAGCCAGGACCAGACGAATGCCGTCACGACCGGGGCCATCATCCAGGGCAGCAGCGTAACGCCGCGCAGCAGGTTGCGCCCCTTAAAATCGAGCTGGAGCAGCAGCGCAATCATCATGCCGAGCGCAAACTCCAGCGAGATCGAAGTGACCACGAAGATAATTGTGTGCTTGAAGGCTTCGATAAACAGCGGATCGGCGAAGAGTTTTTCGTAATTCGCCCAGCCGATTAGCGTTGGCGGATCAAAGGTGGACAGGTTGTACTTATAAAAGCTCAGGTAAAAGCCGCGTCCGATAGGGTATCCGAGGATGACCAGTAACAGCAGCAAGCCTGGAAAAGCGTACACATAAGGTGCAAATCGACGTAACATATTTAATGTACCAATCCCAAGCCAAGTGGCTTTGTCAGGTATAGTGTGGGAGAGGAGCGCAGCGCCCCTCTCCACACAATCACGCCGTGGCGTTCCGAAGAGAAGCTACTCCGCCAGCAGGTCCGAAATCGACTCCGCCGCCGTATTCAGCGCGTCTTCCGGGGACATGGCCCCCGCCATCGCCTGGTCGATGTACTCGCCCAGGATCTGAGAGGTTTCACCACCGCGAGGCAGAATGACGGTTTCAGCGCTTGATTCCGCCACGTCGAACACGAACTGGGAGAATTCACGATGACGCTCGGGCACGAGATCGGCCAGGTCCGGCGCGTCATACACGGACGAGCGAGCAGGCCAGTCGAGCATCTGGCTGTATTCGAACAGGCCCGACTCGGTATTGGTCAGGTACTGGATGAGATCCCAGGCGGTTTCCTTGTTTTCCGACATCGCCGGAATACCGAAACCCCAGCGGTTGAAGGTCGTCATGGATGAGCCGCCTTCGGGCGCGGGCTCAAGCGCGTACCCCACCACGTCTTCGAGGTCCGTACCCACCGTCATACCGTACATGTAGGGCCAGTGATTCGTCATGGCGAACTTGCCCGCCAGGAACCCTTCGTGCACTTCGTTGTTGTCGTACGAGATCACGTCAGGCGGCATCACTTCGTACAGATTCTTCAGATCGACCATGAACTGCAGGGCTTCAACCCCTTCGGGGCTGTTGAAGGCGGGATTGCCATCTTCGTCAAAGATCTGGCCGCCCTTCTGGAACAGGAAGTCGAAGAAGGTATAGGTATTGAACACCTGGCCGGCCAGACCCAGCGACACGAACCCCCACTGATCGATGTTCCCATCCCCGTCCAGGTCCTTGGTGAGCGCCTGAGCATATTCTACCAGCTCATCCCAGGTCTGCGGCGGCTCGGTGAAACCGGCTTCTTCCAACAGGTCGGTGCGGTAGTACAGCAGGCGAACATCGAGGCTGTACGGCATGATGTAGGGGTGGCCGTTGTAGTCGGTCAGCGCGATGTCGATGAAGTCCGCACGGGCTTCGTCGGAAATCGCTACAGCCGGATCGGCGCTGCCATCCAGCGGTGTCAGCATGGGGGCAAGCTGGTCGAGATAGAAGTCCCAGAACATCACCATATCGAGCTTGGGGCTTTGGGTATTGGCGGCCAGAATATAGTCGGCCACGTAGGTTTGCGTGTTTTCTTCGATGATCTCGACTTCGACACCCGTTTCTTCCGCCCACTGCTGCACGAGCGGTTCGACCGTCTTGTAGTCACTGGTGTTCAACACCAGCGCGATGGTAATTTTATCGGCCTGCTGAGCCTTAGCCGTCGTGAGTGATGCCGTGGGCTGAATCACAAGCGCCAACGTGATGAGCAGCACGAGCCCAAGGGTGATTCGCTTTGTCAAGCCAAACGGTGTTCTCATTTTTTCTCCCATTCCGGCCAGTCAAACAGCCGGCCTATCCTAAGATTCCTTACATGCGAACAACAATCACTATCTGGTTACCGGGTGAGATGGGTGTGACGCGTTCCTCTTCGACTCTCTACTCGAAGCGCCTCCTTTGGGCCAGCGAACCATCTGGCGACACGGCAACTGCCCTGCAGACTACCGTGTCTATTCGGCGGATACCTGCTCTGGATAAACCTGGGCGACGTACTTACGGAGCACAGCGCGCTCCTCGGGGGTCATTTCCACGGCGGGCAGACGCGGCATACCAATATCTTCGCCCAACATCCGCATCATTTCCTTGAACACGGTCAGCCAGTGGGGAGCCGCGTTCGGGCCGGTGCGCTCGTACATGAAGTAGTAGCCCAGCGGCGCGATGCGTGCCCAGATGCTCCGCGCGAGCGTCAGGTCGGCCTTGTTATGCACGGCGTCGAATAGCTCGACCGCCAGATCCGGCACGACGTTGGGGAAGCCGGACAGCCAGCCGTCGCCACCCGCGGCGAAGGCCTCAAGCGGCGCGTAGTCGTGCCCGTAGAGCGCGGTGATCTTGTCGCCGCAGAGGTACTTGAGGTAATTCACGCGCATCGGGTCGCCGTGGGCGGCCTTGATCGAGTTCACAACGCCTTCTTCAACCAGGACGCGCACCTGTTCCGGCGACAGCTCAAACCCGGCAAACCAGGGGTTGTTGTAGACCATGATCGGCTGCCCGATGGCGTGAGACACTGCGCGCAGATGATCCATCGCCGAGGGAATGGTCGGGCCATAGTAGAACGGCAGCAGCACCATCACGCCATCTGCGCCCGCTTCCATCGCTGAAGTCGCCAGCTTGATGGCAAGTTTGGTCGAATAGTGGATGATGCCCGCATAGACCGGCACGCGACCCGCCGCCTGCTCGATGGTGGCCTTGATCACCTGCAGGCGTTCCTCGTCCGTCATCGCCGCGCCTTCACCGGTGCTGCCCGTCGGCGACAGGCCGTGAACGCCCTTGCCAATCAGCCATTCCGCAAACGAGCGGGTCGCGTCCAGATCGACACTGCCATCGTCGGTAAAGGCCGTAAGCATTGCTGGGATGATACCTTTTGGAAAACTCATTTCGCCCTCGTGGTAACTGATAGAAACAGGAAATAAGGGGGCAGACTACATCAACCTGCATGTATCTGCCTTTATGCGAAGTTTCACAGGCAATGCGTTGCATCCAACATGTTGGTTACATTAAACCACGAAAGCAGGTGCGAGTCAACGTGTTCGCGGAAGCCAAGTTAAAGCCCCGAACCGATCGACCGCTGCTGCTGGCAGGGTTTCAGGATCGATCCTAAATGCAATATGTTGTATGTCGCAAACAACACGACTATAATATTATGGGAGCCACCACCGGAACTAATATACTATCCAAATAAGTGCACTGGAAAAACTACCATGCCAACATCACACGGCAAAATCACCTACGTTTCACTAGCCGACGAATGTTATAACCGGATCCGGGCGGACATTCTGAACAATATTCTCCCGTGGGGAGAACAGCTTGACGTCGCGCAGATCGCGCAGGACTTCGGCGTCAGCCGCTCGCCGGTCAACAAGGCGATCGAACGTCTGGCGCACGAGGGATTGGTCGAGATCCAGCCCAACAAGGGCAGCTATATCCGCACCCCGACCATCCGCGACATCGACGAAGTGACCGAGATTCGATCCGCGATCGAAAAGCTGGCGTGTGAGCTGGCCTACACGAAAAATCGAGAGCAATTGATTGCCGCGCTGGAAAAGAACGAGCGGGTTCTGGCCCCCTACCAGGGTGACCAGCAAGACGTTCCGTTTGAGGTCTTCCGTGAGTACGACCGCGAATTCCACGCGACTTTCGCGCGCCTGGCGGACAATTCGCGGCTGATGGAAATCTTCGCAATGATCCGCAACCAGGTGGAGCTGTTCCGCACGAAAACTTACCTGGAGCCTCAAACGCAAAAGGCAGTCGAGCGCCACCATGAAGTGCTGGGCTGCCTGAAAGATGACCGGCTGGACGACGCGATCAGCGCCCTGCTCGAACACGTCGAAGAGGTGCGCCTCGACACGATCTCGTCGCTGTCGTAACGCACCCCATCGTTTGAACGCCTCCCTACAGCCGCCTCCTGGCATCCGTCGAGGCGGCTGTAGGGGAAGACACGATCCTCACCGCCCCGGATGCGCGAATACCTTCCCAGCTGTACGGGCGCAGCCCGTGTCTAAGCTGAGGTGGAGCCGGGTTCGCTTGGTTCGACTTGCAGCACTGCTTCGAGCACCTGGACAAACAGCACTGTGCCGGGATCGGGCTGGTTCTCGGTACGCTCGCCGACCCAGGCTGCCCGGCCAATCTTGCTCCGACTCGCGATCACGGCATCCCGGCCCTGCCGCGCGGCGTGCAGCATACTCACTGCGGCGTCGGACAGAGCATCGCCGCCGTCGATCGCGGCGTTAAAAGCTTCGGCTGCGGGGTGAAGCGCATCCACAATCGTCTTATCGCCCGGCTTCGCCTTTCCACGCTCCTGAACGCCCACATCAGCGGCGCGCAGCATACGGGCAAGCGCAGGACCGTCCAGGCTGGTTGCGCCCTGGACCTCTTTTCCGGCCCGCATCAAAGCGGTTGCGATCAGCGTCCCCAGGCTGCTCGACGCGGCGCGATTCACCGCGCCGCCCATCTTGATGAAATAAGTTCCCAGGTCGTCGCCCGGCGAATTGCTCTCCTGGTACGCTTTGATCCCCGCCGCGCACTTTGCGACGGTGATCCCCGTATCGCCATCTCCGAGCGCGGCATCCAGGCGGTTGAGCGTGTCGCGCAGATCGACCATTCGATCCGTGGCGCGATCGATGGCCGCGACAATGTCCGGTGTTTCGATTGCGGCCATTACCACACTCCGCCCGGATATTGTACGAAGAACGGCGACTGTGCCGGAAGATCGAGCAGCTCGGCCATCTCGCCATCCAGCCGGAAAAGCGTCAGCGACGCCCCCGCCATTTCCATGCTCGTCGCATATTCTCCAACGTAGGCCCGGTGGATCTTGATGCCCCGCTCGGCGAGCATATCGTGCGTCTTGCGGTAGAGAATGTACAGTTCTTCGGGCGGCGTCGCTCCAAGCCCGTTGACCATCACGGCCACGCGCTCTCCGGCGTGTAGCGGCATATCGTCCAGCACGGCCAGCGTCATGCGCTCTGCGATCTGATCCGCCGTCTGGAGCTTCTCGCGCTTCATGCCGGGTTCGCCGTGAATCCCCATCCCGATTTCCATCTCGTCGTCCGCCAGCGTAAACGTCGGGCGACCGGCAGCGGGCACCGTGCAGGGCGACAGTGCGACGCCAATCGTGCGGATGTTGTCCAGCGCCTTGCGCGTCGCCGCCTCGACCTCGTCCAGCGATCCGCCAACATAGGCTTTTGCGCCCGCGATCTTGAACGCGAAGACCATTCCGGCCACGCCCCGGCGGCGATCGGCTTCGTCGGGTGGCGCAGATGCGACGTCATCCTTCACCAGGACGGTGCGCACCTCGATCCCGTCCAGGTCGGCCAGCTCGGCGGCCATATCGAAGTTCATGACATCGCCGCCATAGTTGCCGTAGATAAACAGGACGCCCCTGCCGCCGTGAATGCGCTTCACGACTTCAAGCATCTGGTCGGAACTGGGCGACGCAAAAACGTCCCCGACCGCGCATCCATCCAGCAGCCCTTTGCCCACATAGCCCAGAAACACGGGAAGATGGCCGGACCCGCCGCCTGTCGCCAGCGCCACTTTGCCTTCGATGGGCGCATCCGCCTGTACGATGCAGTGGGGATCGTTCCCCGCAAACGCCAGCAGATCGGGATGGGCCTTGAGCAGTCCATCCAGCATTTCCGGCACGAACAGATCGGGAGCATTAAGTATCTTTTTCACGTGCGTTTCTCTTTCTCTAGACGCGTAAGAAAGTAAGTGACTACCAAATCACTGGGACTGGATCACGACCGTCTCGATGGCAAATTCGCCCACTTCGTAAATGTGCTGCCGCAGCACACGAACCGCGTCGGCCAACTGATCGTGGTGCAAGTGCTCGACAATCGTCCGGTGCCTCGTGATCGACTGTTTGGCCTTGTCGCGCGAGTAGGTGCGAATGCGGAACAGCTCGACCTGATTGCGGTTCACGTCGATGATATTGAGCAAGCGCGAATTGTCCGCGGCAAGCGCAAACGTCCAGTGGAAATCCCGGTCGTAGGCGAGGAATACGTCCTCCGGAATCTCCTCACCGCGCTCCTCGAACACGGCAATCGTGCGATCCTGTTCCGCCAACCGTTCGAGCAGCCTATCCTTTTGTTTCTCATAGGCCAGCTCCACATTGAGCGCCTCGACCGCAAAGCGGATCTCGGTCACTTCGACGATGTCTTTTCGGGTTGGCGCGCGCACGTAGCTGCCCTTGTTGGGAATGATCTCGATCAGCCCTTCGTGCGCCAGACGTTCGATCGCTTTCACGATAGGGGAGCGGCTGACGCCGTATTCCGCCGCGAGCGTCGTAACGTCGACCCGTTCACCCCAGCGCATCCGGCCATCGAGAATATCGGACTGGATCCGCGCGTAGCACTCGTCGGTGAACGATACAAATGTGATTTTGCCGTTATTTTGAGACAGAGACATGAAACCGCCCGCAGACTACTGAACAAACGAGAGTGGGATGATGTGTGTTTTGCGTGCACCTGAAAGCTCGGCCCCGAGCTAATAAATGCATTCTACTACAACCAATATGTTGCATGCAACATGGGAGCAGATTAATCCTGAACTCGTGGTTCTTCTTGTTCGCTGCGGCGTTCGTGCGGCGGAGCGCCGGGGGTTATACTGACATGCAGCAGCACGTCACGACTTTTTGTGGTTTTTACGCCCTCGCCCGCTGGTCACTTAATGAGCGTGGTTCATAAAAGGATGTGGTCTTATGTTAACCTCACGCGAGCGCGTCGAACGGGCGCTCAACCATCAGGAAGCGGACTGCGTGCCGCTCGATCTGGGCAGCAGCGGGACGACCGGCATGCAGGTCAACTCGGTTTACCAGCTTCGTCAGGCGTTGGGTCTGGACGCGCCGGGCACGCCGGTCAAGGTCACCGAGCCGTTCCAGATGCTCGGTGAGATCAAGCCGGACCTGCTCGACGCTCTAGGCGCGGACGTGGTCGGCGTCAGCTCGCCCAAAAACTTCTTCGGCTTCAAAAACGAGAACTGGAAAGCGTGGACGACCTTCGACGGCACGCCGGTGCTGGTTCCCGACGCGTTCAACACGGAGCCGGAACCGAATGGGGACATCGTGCAGTATCCCGAAGGCGACCGCTCCGTCCCGCCCGGCGCGCGCATGCCCGCCGGAGGCTGGTACTTCGACGCGATCATCCGCCAGCCGCCGATCGACGACGAGAACCTGAACGTCGAGAACAACCTGGAGGAGTTCGGGCCGATCAGCGACGAGGATCTGGCCTACTTCGAGGCGGAGATCACGCGGCTGTACGAGAGCACGGACAAGGCGATTCTGGCGAACTTCGGCGGGACGGGCTTCGGGGACATCGCGCTGGTGCCTGCGCCCTGGCTCAAGCACCCGAAGGGCATCCGCGACGTCGCGGAGTGGTACATGAGCACCGCCCTGCGCCGCGATTACATCTACGACGTCTTCGACCGCCAGTGCGAGATCGCGCTCGACAATCTGGCGAAGCTCTACGAGGTCGTCGGCAACCGCATCACCGCCGCCTACATCACCGGGACGGACTTCGGCGCGCAGAACGGCCCGTTCATCTCGCCCAAATCCTACCGGGATCTATACATGCCGTTCCACCAGCGCGTGAACGACTGGGTGCACCAGAACACCACGTGGAAGACGTTCATCCACTCGTGCGGATCGGTGCGCGCGCTGTACCCGGACTTCATCAAGGCCGGGTTCGACATCCACAACCCGGTGCAGACGAGCGCCGCCAGGATGGATCCCATTGAACTCAAGGCCGAATTTGGCGATCGCATCACGTTTTGGGGCGGCGGCATCGACACGCAGCATACCCTGCCCTTCGGCACGCCGGACGAGGTGCGCCAGGAAGTACACGAGCGCTTCAAGATCTTCGCGCCAGGCGGCGGCTTCGTCTTCAACTCGATCCACAACGTGCAGGCACGCGTGCCCGCCGAAAATCTGCTGGCACTATACAACGCCGTGCGCGAGTTCCGGGCCTACCCGATTCGCCAGACGTGAGTGCCCCTTCATTTCCCGGATAGCAAAAGGGGGCGTCGATATCGACGCCCCCTCGCTATTTCTTCAGCCGTCCCTGTTACTGGTTATTGCCTGGGAAGGAAACGCACGGAACTGACCGGCGGGAAGTTGCTGCCCAGGCAGCGCCACGACTCGCCGCGATCGTCGGAGAGGTAGAGGTTGCCGGTCGTGGTCCCAAAGGCCAACCGGTCGCCCTGCTTATCCAGCGCATGCCGGAAAACGAGGTCGTAACACTGCTCTTGCGGCAGCCCGTCGCGGAAGGCCGTCCACGTTTTGCCGCCGTCGTCCGTGCGGCTCACACACAGCGCCCCGCCGACCGCGATCCGGCACTCGTCCGCGACCGCCGGGATCACCCAGGCCGTATCGGGCGCGTCGTCGTCTACCGCGATCGCAAAGCCGAAGTTGACCGGGCCGCCGGGCTGCGAGACGTTCTCCCAGCGGCGACCTCCGTTCGTGCTGCGGAACACACCGCAGTGATTCTGCTGCCATAACACGTCGGGGTGCTTAGGGCTGGACACTACAAAGTGCGGATCTTGCCCGGCGACGGCGGTCGGATTGGGCAAGAAGTCCGCCGTGCAGCCCTCGTTGCGCGGCTCCCAGCTCTTGCCGCCATCGGTGGATTCGTACACGCCGCCCACGCTGATGCCGATGATGATGTGCTGGCTGTCGCGCGGGTCCACGATGATCGAGCACAGTCCCGCATAGTCACGCCCGCCGCCAAACCAGTAATCCTTGCGTGTCGGATGGTTCCACAGGCCTTCGACCAGCTCAAAGGTTTGCCCGCCGTCGTCGCTCTGGAACAGGCCGCCGGGTTCGGTCCCGATGTAAAGGCGATCCGGCTGGTCCGCGCCGCCGGGGGCCACCAACCACAAGTAGCTGACGGTCGCGGGCACGCCTTCCGAGATCTCCTCGCCCAGCGGGTACTTCGGCGCGGGGATCTCCTCCCACGTCTGCCCAAAATCCCGCGAGCGGTGCAGCTTCTGGCCCCAATGCCCGTGATCCAGGCAGGCCCACATCGTGTTGTGGCGCGGATCGAGCATCGCGTGCGACACGGGGATGCCCGCGAATGCCTCGCACGTCAGAGCGGGGCGCGCCCCGCTCACGTCGAGCATCAACAGCCCTTTGTGCGTTCCAAGCAGCAGTGTGTCCGAAGTCATCGTCAGCGTGCTCCTTTATCCGCCCGAAAGCGCCTGGAAGATATAGACCCGATTCAGCTCGCTGACCGGATCTTGCAGCGTGGTGCGATCGGTAATGACGTCCTCGTCGATGAAGATATTGACGTGCTTGCGCAGCGCTCCCTGGTCGTCCAGCACGTAGTCTGCCAACCCCGGATAGCGCTCGTCCAGCACGGCAACCACTTCCGCGACGGTGTGGCCTTCTACGGTAGTCTCTTGCAGGGTGGGGAAATAGCGCTGCAAATGGCTGGTGAATTTCACGCGAGGCATAGCGCCTCCTTTTTTCTAATTTTGGCCATAATTATAGAACATAAGTTCTTGCGGAGTCAAGCAGGCCGCCAAAACGAATTTACGTGCCCGTAAGCTCGGCGCGCACGATCTTCGTGCCGTCCACCAGCGCCTTGAGCTTGGCGCGCGACGCCCAGCGGGCGGTCTGGCTGAAGCCGCAGTCGGGCGTGAGCGTCACTTTTTCCGCCGGAGCGACTTCCAACACGCGCCGGATGCGCTCGGCCACATCGGCGGGCGTCTCGACGTAATAATTCTTGACGTCCACCACGCCCGCCGCCAGTTCCTTTTCGCTGGCAAACTCGCTCCACAGGTCAAGCTCGGCCATTTCGCGGTTGGCGAACTCCAGCGCAAGCTGGTCGGCGCGCACGTCGAGAATGTACGGGAACAGCGGGCGATAGGTGCGCTTGGCGACCGGACGCCCGACGAAATTCCCGAAGCACAGGTGCAGCCCGATTTTGGCGTTCACACCGTCCACCGCGGTGTTGAACAGCTTCACGAATTCCTCCGGCGCGCCTGCCCCCGAGTGCACCGCGTAGGACGGCTCGTCGAGCTGGATGAACGTCACGCCCGCCTGGACGAGCGCCTTCAGCTCGCGGTTGATGATCTCCGCCAACGCGTACGCCACGTCGATGCGGTCCGTGTAGACGCTGCCCGGTCTGATACGCCCCGCCAGCGTGAACGGCCCCGGACACGGCACCTTCAGCGGCGTCGCGGTGCGCGTGCGCGCATATTCAAACTCCTGCACCAGCCCCAGGCCCGCAGGCGCTTCGACCGGCGCAGAGGCTTCGTAGCCCTCGCGCTGGTCGTGCCCTACCACCCCGACCTTGCGGCGCGGCGGCAGCTCGATCAGCCCGGTCATATGGCCGTAAAACTCGGCGGTGAAGAACCCGACCCGGCGCATCTCGCCGTCGGTGATGATGTCCACGCCCGCGTCGTCCTGGTCGCGCAGGGCCAGATCGACGGCGTCGTTCTGCGTTTCGAGCATATCCTCCGGCCCGTATTCCCCGCGCTGCGCGGCAGCCAGCGCCGTGTGCAGCCACGCGGGCCACGCGTAAGATCCGATCACACTGGTGGGCAAAAGTGGCAGATTGGTCGTCATGAGGCGCTGCTCCTGAAAGAATACTTTTGCAAGTTTAAGCTACCTGTCATAATGGAAGATAGTGTAGCATAAATCGGGGAGTGACCATGATTCAGCCCGTGCAGAGCGGCCAGGCGCTGCTTGACGACATCGACGCGGCGCGTCCCGGCGCAGGAGAAGCGGCGATCTGGTGGCTGGGCCAGAGCGGTTACGCCATCAAAACCGCGTCGGCGCTGTTTTACATCGACCTGTACCTGTCGGAACACCTCACCGCCAAGTACGCCGCAACGGAAAAACCGCACATCCGCATGACGGCGGCCCCGCTGCGCGGCGCGGACATTTCCAACGCCGCGTGGCTATTTGCCAGCCACAAGCACAGCGATCACCTCGATCCGGGCACGATGCCGGACCTGTTCGCAGCGTCGCCCGGCGCGCGGCTGGTGCTGCCCGCCGCGCTGGTCGACTACGCCGCAGACACGCTCGGCCTGGACCGGGCGCGGCTGATCCCCACGCGCGGCGAGGAGACGATCCAGGTCGGGCCGCTCACGGTGCACAGCCTGCCCTCGGCCCACCCCACCTTCGAGCACGATCCCGCAACCGGCTACCCGTTTTCCTGGGCTACGTGATCGAGGTGGACGGCCTGACGCTGTACCACAGCGGCGACACGCTCGCTTACGACGGGCTGGCCGAACGCCTGAAGCCGTTCGCGCCGGACATCCTGTTTCTGCCCATCAACGGCACGAGCGAGCGGCTGGCGCAGCTTAAAGTGCCACCCAACATGAACGCCGAAGAAGCCGTATCGCTGGCGCAAGCCGTATCGCCCCGGCTGGTGATCCCGCATCACTACGACATGTTCACCTTCAACACGGTGGACGTGAGCGAGTTCACCCGCCGCGCGGACGCTGCCGGTCTGCCCTACGCCGTGCTGCGCTGCGGCGAGCGGTTCGAGTGGCGGCGCGACGCAGTTTGACCTACCCTGCACACAATGGAAAGGATGACCGATGGACCCAGCCCTGGCCTACCTGGATGCGGCGGAGGCGATCCTCAAGCGCATCCGCGAACACGAAATGGAGCACATCGAGCGCGCGGCAGAGATCTGCGCGCACACGATCGCCAATGACGGGCTGGTGCATATGTTCGCCACCGGCCACTCGCGTATGATGATTGAGGAAATGTACCCGCGTCACGGCAGCTTCCCCGGCTTTCACCCGATCGTGGAACTGTCGCTCACGTACCACAATCAGGTGGTGGGCGCGAACGGGCAGCGGCAGGCGATGTTTCTCGAACACGTCGAGGGCTTCGCGCCGGTCATCCTGCGCAACTTCGTGCTCCAGCCGCCGGACAGCTTCCTGATTTTCTCCAACAGCGGCGTGAACGAAGTCGTCGTGGAGATGGCGCTCGAAGCGAAAAAACGCGATCTGTCCGTCATCGCCGTGATCTCCAAAGACCACAGCCGCTTGCAGGCGCCCAAGCACAGCTCCGGCAAAAAGCTGATCGACCTCGCGGACGTCACGATCGACAACTGCACACCCGCCGGGGATGCAATGGTCCGCGTCGAAGGGCTGGACGATCCGGTCGGCCCCGGCTCGACGATCGGCGGGGCGGCGGTGACGAACGCGCTGAAGTGCGCCATCGCGCAGCGGCTCGTGGCGCTTGGCAAGCCCCCGCTCGTGCTGACCAGCAGCGTGTTCGCCGGGGCGGAAAAGTCGCAGCAGGGTTTCGAGGACTCGTACGACGACTACCAGCGGCGGCTCAAGCGCGTGTATGGAGGCTGATCCCATGCCTGACGCCCCCGAATTCGATGTGGTGCCGCGCGACGTGCCCACCGCCTACTTTTTCGGCGTCACGACCGGGCGCTCGCTCAGCCGCCGGATGTTCCCGCGCTGGGCCGAGATCCTGGGGCTAGGGAACGCGGAGCTGGTCGGGCTGGACCTGCCGATCAACGGGCCAGCCGAGGTGTACCGCCGGGCGATCTACCAGATCAAGTGCGATCCCCTGTCGCTGGGCGCGGTCATCACCACGCACAAGCTCAACACGCTGAACGCCGCCCGCGACCTGTTCGACGTGCTGACGCCTGAAGCGCAGCTCACGCAGGAAGTCGCATCGGTGTACAAGCGCGACGGCAAGCTGGTCGGGCACGCGGTCGATCCGATCACGTCGGGCCTGTCCATACAGCAGTTCATCCCGGCGGGCACCTGGAACCGGAGCAAGGCGCACATCCTGTGTTTGGGCGCGGGCGGATCGGCAACCGCCATCAGCGTCTACCTTACCCGCACGCTGCCGCCGGAAGACCGGCCCGCACGCGTGATTTTTGTCGATCACAGCGGAGTGCGCCTGAGCCACCTGCGCGATCTGATCGGGGCGCATATGCCTGCGTCCGGCATTGAATTTGAGTTCATAGAAAACAGCGATCCCGCCGCCAACGACCGCCTCATGGCCGCGCTGCCGCCGGGATCGATGGTGATCAACGCCACCGGCATGGGCAAAGATACGCCCGGCTCGCCCATCACGGACGCGGGCGTGTTTCCGCAGGACGGCTTCGCCTGGGAATTGAACTACCGGGGCGAGCTTGATTTTTTGCATCAGGCGGAACGGCAGCGCGCCGCGCGCAGCCTGACCGTGGTCGATGGCTGGTATTACTTCCTGGCGGGCTGGTCGATGATCATCGGCCAGATCTTCGACATCGACATCACGCCGGCGCTGTTCAACGAACTGCGCGCCGCCGACGAAGCGCTGCGATAAGCCGGACTCACAGCCCCAGGCGCGCCTTCGCCTCGTCCAGAATGCCTGCCGTACGCGTCGCGCCACAGCGCGTGACGCCCAGCGCGCGCACTTCCAGCAGGCGATCCAGCGTGCGCACGCCGCCCGCCGCCTTGACCTGCACGCTTGCAGGGACGTGCGCGCGCATCAGTTTCAGATCCTCGTCGGTCGCGCCGCCGGAACCGTACCCCGTGGACGTCTTCACCCAGTCCACGCCGATCTCGCCGCAGATCTTGCACAGCATCAGCTTCTGATCGTCGTTCAAATAACAGTTCTCGAAGATGACCTTGACCTTTTGCCCGGCGGCGTGTGTCACCTCGGTCACGGCGCGAATGTCCTGGGCGACGTAATCCCAGTTCCCGCTGAGCACCTGGCTGATGTTGACCACCATGTCCAGTTCTTCGCCGCCATCCGCGAGGGCCTGCTCCGCCTCGGCCACCTTGATCGCGGTCGTGTGGCCGCCGTGCGGGAACCCGATCGTCGTGCTGGCCCGCACGTCGCTGCCGCGCAGCAGATCCGCGCAGCGCTTGAGGTAGTACGGCAGGATGCACACGCTGGCCGCGTCGTAGTCCAGCGCCAGCCGGATGCCTTCTTCGAGCGCGTCCTGCGTCAGCGTCGGGTTAAGCAGCGAATGGTCGATCATCTTGGCGATGTCTTGATAGGTGTAATCCATTCTTTTCTCCCTATGGGTAGTCACAAATGCCTGATTTCTCTCGCGCCGCCAGCCGGTTCTGAGCGCCCGGTTTGACCGTGCATCAATATGCACCTACAATGAGGGAAAATCTAATTTCGATTGGTATATTACCGACGTGCTGATCTTCCGGCGCGTATAAGCCAAACCAGGCCAAGCAAACGAAGAAACTTAAACGGTTCGTCCCATGATGCTCAACCCGGCCAAATCGACTGCAATTTCAGTGTAAGCCCGATTCTGTCTGGCGGCGAAGGCGTCGCGTCAGCGCACCGCCCCGCTGCTTTCACGATCAGAAAGGAGGCGTTCGCGGCCTACAGAGCCTCTTCCCGTCCTACGAGCCAAAGCTCACTATTCGTACGGGTATTTAATATTGAATGAGGGATTACCATGATTAAAAAGTTCGGTCTGCTTCTACTAACTTTGAGTCTGGTCCTCGCATTTGCAGCACCCTATACCGCCTCGGCACAAGATGACACCAAGGTCTTTTACTGGATCTCGCACGGTTCTCCGGCGGACCCGGTGTGGACATACTTCCTGGATGGTGCTGAACAGTGGTCTGCCGATACGGGCATCGAGGTTCGCACCTCGTTCCACAGCGGCGACGTTCCTTCGCACCAGGAAGCCTTCCGCGCGGCGATTGCCGCGGGCGCGGCAGGTATCGTCACCAGCACGCCCGATCCGGGCTCGCTGAATGAAGTGATTGCCGAAGCGCACGCGGCTGGCATTCCGGTCATCATTATTAACACCGAAGATGCGGACAGTGGCCGCGACGCCTACGTCGGCGGCGATAACATTGAGATCGGGCGCCGTTGGGCGCAGTATCTCGTCGATAACGGCTTCGTCAGCGAAGGCAGCTTCGTGTGGATGCCGGTTGAAGTCCCCGGCGCGACCTATCAGGCGCTGGAAACCGAAGGCATCGCCAGCGTGTTCGATCCGCTTGGGATCGAGTACGAAGTCACCGACGCGACCCTTGACCAGGCGGAGATCATCACCCGCATGTCGGACTACCTGACCGCGAACCAGGACAAGATCGACGCGATCATCGGCCTGGGCGACCTCGTGACGGGCAGCATCGCGCGCGTCTTCGATCAGGTGGGCGTAGCCCCGGGTGACATCCCCGTGGTCGGTTGGGGCAACTCGCCCGAGACGGCCCAGGAAGTGCTCGATGGGTACGTGAACGCGGCGATGTGGCAGGATCCGCAGGCGACCAGCTACATGGGCCTGTCCCTGGCACTGATGGCCTCCAGCGGCATCCCGCCGGGGTTCGACATCATCGTCGGGACCCTCTACGAAGCCGATTCGGCTGAAATCTACCTCAACATCATGCAGGGCGGCTAACCCTCCCTGGTTGTGGCAGATGTGACACCATAGCAGCGTGAACGATATGAGACTGGCGGCGTACCGCCAGTCTCATACCCCTTGTTCGCCACTTCAAAAAAACTTAGGGAAGGACTCGATGTCATCGATCTCTCTCGGCGAAAAAAGTATTTCCCGGCCCGATGCAAGAAGGATTATTTCCATCCCCGAGTTTGGGCCGCTGATTCTGCTGCTTGCTGAAATTATTATCTTCTCCGTGATGGAGCCGCGCTTCTACTCGTCGGGCAACATCAGCAACATGCTCGCCTTCATCCCCGAGCTGGGCATGATCGCGCTGGGCATGACCATGCTGATGACGTCGGGCGAATTCGACCTGTCGGTCGGCGCGGTATTTGGTATCGCGCCAATCGTGATGTGGACCCTGTTCAACGAAGGGACGACCTCACTCGAGGTCGGCTTCGTGATCGCCATCGTGATTTCAGCGCTGATCGGGTTTGCCAACGGCTGGTTCGTCACCCGGTTGAGGATCACCTCGTTCCTCGTCACGCTCGGCATGCAATTCGTCGTGCGCGGCAGCGCCCTCTACATCACGGATGGCTTTCCGCAGCGCACCTGGAACGCCGAATCGCGCTTGATGAACGTCATCGTCGGTGACATTTACATCAATGAGTTCCGCATTTTCGCGTCGCTGATCTGGTTCATTGCCTTTGCCATCCTGCTCAATTATGTGCTAACCCAGGCCAAAGTAGGCAACTGGATTCAGGCAGCAGGTGGCAACCCAAGCTCGGCGCGCGCGCGCGGCGTGCCCGTGGGACGCACGAAGGTGTGGCTGTTCGTGCTAACGGCGATCATGTCCGGTTATGCAGGCATCACCAGCTCGATTCGTGTGTCGGCGGCCAACCCGAACAGCGGCGCCGGCTATGAGCTGGAAGTCATCGCCATGGTGGTGATCGGGGGCACGCTGCTCTCCGGCGGCAGGGGCACGATTATCGGCACGGTCCTCGGCGTGCTTATTCTGCGCGTCATGCGTAACGGCATCGTCTTCGTAGGCGTGCCGGGACTGGCCTACAACATCTTCATCGGCGCGATTATCCTCATCATGATGTCCGTGCACTCGTTCGTAGAGCGGAATTTGCAGCCAGGGGAGTAGTGCAGTGACTGCTGAACTCGTCCGAATGGAACATATCAGCAAGATGTTTGGCCGGGTACAGGCCCTCGAAGACGTCTCTTTGACCATCCGCGAGCGCGAGATCGTCGGCCTTGTGGGAGATAATGGCGCGGGCAAATCCACGCTGATCAAGATCCTGTCCGGCGCGCTTAAAGCCAGCGGCGGCGAGATCTTTTTTAAGGACAATCCGGTCAAGCTCAGCGACACCTGGGACGCGATCGAGCTAGGCATCGAAACAATTTACCAGGACTCCGCGCTGGTCCCGCAGCTCTCGATCATCCGCAACCTGTTCCTGGGCCGCGAGCCGGTCACCGGGCCGCGCTTCCTCAACCGCATGGACAAGGGGCGCATGGAGCGTGAGACACGCAAGCTGCTCAAAGAAGTGGGCCTCACCAAAGAACTCGACCCCAACACGCCGATCACAGCGCTGTCGGGCGGCGAACGCCAGTCGATCGCCATCGCGCGGGCGATGTTCTTTCAGGCGGATCTCATTATCCTGGACGAACCGACAAACAACCTGGGTGTGGAAGAAACGCAGGGGGTGCTGCGCTTCATTCGAAACGCGCGCGACGCGGGCGTGTCCTGCATCTTCATCACGCACAATATTTATCACGTCTTCCAGGTCGTCGACCGGATCGTGATCCTGCGGCGGGGCAAAAAGATCTGCGAGGTCAACCCGAAAAAGACGACGATCGAGGAAGTCGAAAAAGTGATCACGGGCATCACGGACACCGTGCCGGAATCAGCGCTGGCCTAGCCGCGCCCGGCGGAACATCCGCCCGGCATTTGTCGAACACCGAACAAGCCTGAGCATATGAAGCTCAGGCTTGTTTTTTTCTGCCCCATCATATCCCCGATCCCGCCCCGGTACGCGCCCCTCGTTTCCACGCGACGCGCTGACTCCACTCCATGCAAACTGCTTGACATCTTCTCGTAGTTATGATGTAATACGAATGCGTGTATACGAATGCATAAAATTTAGCGTTACTTAGCTTTAGTGTGCCCGGTCAAGCCGTAGGTAGGCCGGGGAATAGTTACTGAACTGGATGCCCCAATCGAACCACCCTGCTCCCAACATCCTGAGTATCGCGCTGCTGTTTGGCGATATGAGTGTGTCAGTATCTCTTGCGACTCGTCCGAGCCATTAGCCTAAGCGTCTACAACCCTGAGTTTTACTGCGTTATCTGGCGTTTCTGTTCATAGAAGTCTCTGTCCAGCTAATCAGCAGTTACGGGATTTGTTCCGGCAAGTGAACGGCATGGAAGGAGGTGGTGCTGCCAGGAAGCGCTGAATGGTTGAGGGAACTGGCTGTGGTGCTTGTCCATGTCATTCCCCTCAAGAAGTTCAACTATAAAACAGCTTCCCATACTTCCCGGTTTAGGTCAGCAACCCATAAACAAGATCTGTCTCACTTATTGCGAACAAGGAGCAAATAATGTTCAAACGCTTAGCTTTGATTAGTGTGGCAGTTGCCATCATGCTCTCGATGGCAGTATTCTCGCTTTCGGTCCCCGGCACCACCCAGGCCCAAAGCGACCCAACCGCAACCCCAGCGCCGACTGCCACACCGATCGTGGCCGAGATTGGCAGCGGTGGCACGCACATTTCGTTCTGGAACGGCCTGACCGGTTCAGACGGTGTCACCCTCAACGAAATGCTGGCCAAGTTCGCTGAAGAAAACCCCGACGTTTCGGTTACGGTCGAAATGATCATCTGGAACACCCTGTATCAAAAACTGCAAACCGCGTTCGTCGCGGGCGATCCGCCGGACGTGTTCCTGCTGCACGCGTCGGAAATCCCGATGTTCGGCAGCTTCGGCGTGCTCCGTGACCTGGGCGACCAGTACACCTCTGGCGGCGGTTGGCTGCCCGATGACGACCTGTCGGCAACGACCATGGACGGCATGATCTATGACGGCGTCATCTATGGCATCCCGCTGGACAACCACGGGCGCGGCCTGTGGATCAACACCGACATGTTCGATGCCGCCGGCATCAGCACCGATCCGGCGACCGCTCCGACCACCTACGAAGGCTGGGTCGAACTCTTCCAGAAGCTGACCCTCGACGGCAACGGCAACAACGCGCTGTCGCCCGATTTCGATCCTGAAAACGTGGTGCAGTGGGGCTACACGGTTGGCGAGTGGCAGAACGTCAACTTCATCGCCGCGCTCGCGCAGCATGGCGGCAGCTTCCTGAGTGAAGACGGCAAGACGGTCACCGTCAATTCCGAAGCGGGCATCCAGGCGCTTCAGGAAGCCGTCGATCTGGTTTACAAGTACTACGTTTCGCCGCCTTCGACGGGCTTCGACACGTGGCAGGGCTTCGGGGCCGGTACGGTTGCCGTTCTCCCCACGGGAACCTGGTTCCGTAATCAGGCGCTGCTGTTCAGCGACATCAACAGCACGGCCTGGCCCAACTGGCAGTTTGGCGAGACAAAGGCCACCTGGTTCGGCGCGCATACCTTCATGATCCCCACGAACACCGAGGGTGAGAAGCTCGACGCCGTGCTCAAGATGATCCAGTGGGTCAGCGACAATCAGGTCGAATGGGCCGCCTCCGGCCAGGTTCCGGCACGCCTGTCGGCACAGGCCGAACTCGATCCTGAGAACTATCCTTCCAACATTCTGTTGGGGCAGACCTTCTCAGAGTACGGTGTTCAGGACCCCAAGAGCACCGTGACGCAGGAAATGCTCACCTACCTCGATGCAGAACTGAGCGCCGCGCTCAACGGCCTCAAGTCGCCGGAGGACGCGCTGAACGACGCTGCCGAGCGCATGCAGGAAGCGCTGGACCGCGGCTAAGCCGATCCGTAACTGAAGCAAACGCGTGTGGGGTGGATCAGCGATCTGCCCCACACCGTTCCTGAGACGAAAGCACGACGCACGTCGTTGGTCCGCACCACCTGTTACCGGCTGAAAATTACGCAAACACACCGCCATCTCTTTCGCGTCAGGGCGATGGTCAAGAGACTTTCTGAGGCATTTGTGTATGAAAACAAATGAGCGTGCGCTTCAAACCAATGCGCGACCGGCCAGTAGAGGGTTTTCTTCGCGCTTATCTGTGAGCCTGAAGACCCGCGAGGTGATCGCTGCGTATACCTTTCTGGCCCCCTTCCTGGGCTTTTTCTCCGTATTTTTCATTCGCGCGGTAGTCAAGGCAGTTCAATACAGTTTCTACGACTGGCGGCTCCTGCGGCCCAAAATTCCTTATATTGGTTTGGATAACTATATTGAACTTTTTAAGGACGATGTCTGGTGGACCGCGCTTGGCAACACAGTCGAGTTCACCCTCATTACCGTAGTCGGGATCACCATCGTATCGCTGGCCGCAGCGCTCGCCGTCACCCAGCCGATCCGTGGGCGAGGATTTTTCCGCGTGCTGCTCTACATGCCCTCGCTGTTTTCGGTGGGCGCGGTTGGCCTCATCTGGGTCTGGCTGCTCAGCGGCCAGTTTGGGGTCATTAACTACGCTCTGAGCTTCTTCGGCATCAAACCGATTAACTGGCTGGGGGAAGCGAATCTGGTGCTGCCTGCCCTCAGCCTGACCACGATCTGGTGGACCTTCGGCTTTCCGATGCTGATCTTCATCGCCGGGCTAGAGGGCATCCCGGACCATTTATACGAAGCCGCCAGAATTGACGGCGCAAACGGTCGCCAGCTTCTTTTCCGCATCACGCTGCCGCTGCTGCGCCCCACTATTTTGTTCGTAACGGTCACCTCGGTCATTTCCCACTTCCAGGTTTACGGGCAGCCCTACATCATGACCAGCGGCGGCCCAGGACGTGAATCGTATACGGTCATTTACTACCTGTACCAGATGGCGTGGGTCGCGTTCCGTATGGGCTATGGCGCTGCTGTAGCCGTCACGATCGCGGTCATCATGGCCGTGATCACGTCCGTCCAGTTCCTCGTCATCGGACGTCGCATCGAATACTAGAGGGGTAGATCATGGACTTTATTAGAAGAAGTTCCTTCTATAAGCACTTCGGGGTCTATGCCTTTTTGATCGTGCTGTCGGCATTTGTGCTGTTCCCCATGGCGATCGCGGTTTCGCAGTCCTTCATGACCAACCAGGAAGTGAATCGCTGGCCGCCCAAGATCATCCCCACCGAGCCGACGTTCGAGAGCTACCACAACGTGCTGACGTGGCAGGACCTGCGGCTGGACCTGTGGCTGCGCAACAGCCTGATCGCAGCGACCGGCTACACGATCGCGGTGCTGGTTCTCTGCGCGCCTGCGGCCTACGCGTTTGCGCGGCTGAAGTTCCCCGGCAACAAGGTGCTGTTTGCATTCGTGCTGGCGACGATCATGCTGCCTTCGCAGGTCACGCTGATTCCCAACTACCTGCTGATGCGCGATCTGGACTGGCTGGATACTTTCAACGCGCTGATCTTCCCCGGGGCCGCCAATGTCTTTGGGGTCTTTCTGCTGCGCCAGTTCTTCATGCAGATCCCACAGGAGCTGGAAGAAGCCGCCGTGCTCGATGGCGCGGGGTATTTCGGGCGCTTCTGGCACGTGATCTTGCCGCTTTCCACGAATGCGCTGACCGCCCTGGGAATTTTCGTCTTTTTGTTCCACTATAACGACCTGTTCTGGCCGCTCATCGTCACCAACACGCTGGAAACACGCACGCTGCCGGTTGGGCTGTCGATCCTGAACCAGTCCTACGCCGGACAGTACCGCCCCATGATCCTGGCCGGAGCCGTGCTGTCAACGATCCCGATCCTCATCGTCTACATCATCTTCCAGCGCCGGATCATCAAGGGCGTGACACTGACAGGAATGGGAGGTCGCTAAGAGAGCGTTTCGGGATACCGAACCCACTCACGAACACTGCCGTATGAAGAATCGAATATCTGAAGGGCAGGCGCGAACAAACGTCGATGGTAAAGTTATGCCTGCTGCAAACCAGCCGTAAAATGCCTGACCTTTTCAACCAGCACACTCAACACGAGGTAAACCTGAATGGCAATCTCTCAATCACCCACAGCCCACATCTTTATTGACACCAATCGTGTCATTAGCCCCATCTCGCCGCTGCTTTTCAGCGGGTTCGCCGAACACATGGGCCGTTCCATCTACGAAGGGATCTACGATCCCGCGTCGCCGCACGCTGACGAGCGCGGTCTGCGCAAAGATGTGATGGCCGCGATGCGCGAACTCAACTTCCGCGCGCTCCGTTATCCCGGTGGCAACTTCCTGAGCGGATATCGCTGGCTGGACGGCGTCGGCCCGCGCGACCAGCGTCCCCGCCGCCGCGACCTCGCCTGGCAGTCGATCGAAACCAACCAATTCGGCACGAACGAGTTCATGGACTTCTGCAAATCCATCAACACCGAGCCGATGCTCGCCGCTAATATGGGAACCGGCACGATCCAGGACGCCGCCAACCTCGTTGAATATTGCAACGCGCCGGTCGGCACGCAGTACGCGGACCTGCGCGCATCGCATGGCTACCACGAGCCGTACGGGGTGAAGTATTGGTGCCTGGGGAACGAAATGGACGGCCCCTGGCAGATCGGACACCTCGATGCCGAGGATTACGGCAAAAAAGCGCGCGAAGCCGCCAAGCTCATGCGCTGGCACGACCCATCCATCAACCTCGTACTGTGCGGCTCCTCCTCCTCCGGCATGCCCACCTACCCCGAATGGGACCGCGTCGCGCTGGAACTGTGCTGGGATCAGGTCGATTACCACTCGCTCCACTACTACGCGGGCAACCGTGAGGACGACACGGGCAGTTTCCTGGCGCTCAGCGCGGAGTTCGAGGCGTTCCTCGATACATTGATCGGCACGCTGCGCTACGTGAAGGCCAAGAACCGCTCCAAGCACGACGTCTACCTGTCGTGGGACGAGTGGAACGTATGGTACAAGGCCAGTGGAAGCAGCGACATGCAGGGCGGTTGGGCCGAAGCGCCGCACCTGATCGAAGAAGTCTACAACCTGGAAGATGCGCTGGTCGTCGCCCAGTGGATGAACGTGTTCCTGCGCAAGTCCGACATGCTGAAGATCGCCTGTCTCGCGCAGGCCGTGAACGTGATCGCGCCCATCCTCACCACCCGCGACGGGCTGCTAAAGCAGACCATTTACTACCCGTTCATGCTGTTCAGCCGCCTTGCATCCGGCGCGGCGCTCGACGTTGCGGTGAAAGCGCCCATGTACTCGACGGCGCTGTTCGGAGATATGCCGCTGCTGGACGTGTCGGCCTCGTACGACGAAGCCAGCCAGACGAGCGCGATCTTCATCGTCAACCGCAGCCAGACCGACAGCCTGCCTGTCGAACTCAACTGGCAGGACGGCGCGCCGCAGAGCATTACCTCGGTTTACCAGCTTGCCGGAACCGATCCGAAGGCCGCCAACAGCTTCGAACAGCCTGACATCATCAAGGCCGTTCAAATTGGCGCGCCCGCCATCGTAGACAAATGCGCGGAGCTGGTGCTGCCGCCGCTGTCGTTCACCGCGATCGAGGCGCGCATGGGATGAGGATTCAACCACCGCTCAGATTCCTGCTGGTCGTGGCCGTTCTGTGCATGACCATAGGCGTAACCTACGGGCAATCTGACGAGGGGCAGCCAGGGTCGCTCCGTAATCCGCTCAACGCGAACGGCGGGGCCGATCCCTGGCTGGAATACTATGATGGCAACTACTACCTTGCCGCGACGACGTGGGCATCGGAACTGACGATGCGCAAGTCACCCACGCTGGCCGGGCTGAAAACCGCGGAGCCGGTGCGGATCTACTTCGAAACCGATCCGTCGCGCTGCTGCAACATGTGGGCCCCGGAGTTCCGCCTGCTGGAAGGCGCTGACGGGCCGCACTGGTATTTTTACTATACCGCCGGGACGTGGGGAACCTACGACAACCAGCATACGCACGTGCTGGAAAGCGCCGGGACCGATCCGATGGGCCCCTACACCTACAAGGGCCGGATCTACGATCCGCAAAACGACACCTGGGCCATCGACGGTAGCGTGTTGGAGCTGGATGGATCGCTGTATTTCCTTTTCTCGGCGTTCCAAAACGGGCTGCAATCGCTGTTCATCGCGCCGATGAGCAATCCGTGGACGATCAGCGGCGAACGCAGCCTGCTCTCCCAGCCGGAATACCCGTGGGAGGCGCAGGGATCGTGGGTCAACGAGGGGCCGGTCGCGCTGCAGCACGAGGACAAAACGTTCGTGGTCTATTCGGCCAGCGCGTGCTGGGGGCCGGACTATAAGCTGGGGATGCTCGCGTACGCGGGCGGCGATCCACTGAGCACGGACTCGTGGGTCAAAGACCCCGATCCGGTCTTCCAGCGCTCGGACGAAAACGGCGTGTTCGCGCCTGGGCATAACGGATTCTTCCAATCCCCGGATGGCACGGAAGACTGGATCGTCTACCACGCCAACGATTCGGAGGACGGAGCCTGTGACGGGCGGCGGACGACGCGCGTCCAGAAGTTCACCTGGAACGACGACGGAACCCCGAACTTCGGCGTGCCTGTTTTGACCAGCGAGGAGATCGCCGCGCCGTCCGGCGATGCGGGCATCGATCCGCTGCCCAGCGTCGAAATGCCGGTGATCTCACGGTTCAAGACGTACGGCGACGAAGCGTATCTCCGCCACGTGAACTTCGTCGCCCGGCTCGACTATGCCGTGACGCCCATTGCGGATTCGCAGTTCGTCGTCAGGCCGGGGCTGGCCGATCCCGATGCGATCTCGATCGAGTCGGTAAACTTTCCCGGTTTCTTCGTGCGGCAGCAGCAAAACTCGATCGTGCTGACGCCCGACGACGGCACGGACAGTTTCGCGGGGGATGCGACGTGGTGGATCACGCCGGGCATCGCGGACGACGACTGGATCTCGTTCGAGTCCTACAGCCAGCCCGGCAAAGTGATCGGCAGACTGTTCGGCGTGGTGGCGCTGGTCGATCGGGCGAGCATCACGACGGACGGCGCGCGCAAAGATGCAACATTCCTTGAGGTAAGCGGGGGGATTAGGCAAGGCTGGATGGGACGGAGTGTCCCATCCAGCCCCCTGCGCTAAACGTCATCACGAAGGGAGGGCCAACCATTCGCGTCCCAGGTGAGCGGAGCGATCCGCAGCGTAGGCGTTCCCTGGTATTCCGCGTCGTAGGCGTGGTAGACGATGTATTCAACGCCGTCTTCCTGCAAAATCGCGTTATGACCGGGGCCGCGCCAGCGATCGGTGGGGAAAGTAACCTGAGTGCCGCCGCCATCAATCATATCGGTCCCGTCACGATCCACATAGGGACCCGTCACCACCGTCGAACGCCCAACTGCCACATGGTAGGTACTCTCCACACCCCGGCAGCAAAAATCAAACGAGACAAACAGGTAGTAGAACCCGCCGCGACGAATAATAAACGGCGCTTCTACTGACCCGGAGTTGACCGTACGCCGCGCCAACGAATAGAGAGTAGGATCGTCGTCCGACGGCTTGCCGGTGATGGCATCGAGACGGCGCATCTTGATCCCGGACCAGAAGCTACCGAAGGCCAGCCACGGCACGCCATCCTCATCCAGCACGAGGTTGGGATCGATGCAGTTGTAGTTATCGGTAGAGACGGATTCGACGACCAGCCCTTCATCGACCCATTCAAATGCGTCGTCCTCGGAATCGAGAGTGGCATTGGTCAGCAAACCGATCACCGAGCGGTTGCTGCCAAAGGTGGAAACGGAATAGTACAGATGATAGCGGTCATTGTAGTAAGAAATGTCAGGCGCCCAACTGTCGTTTTGGCCGGGGATCTTCTCCCGCGCCCAGTCGGGGACGCCGATCATCACGATCGCCGGGAACGCAGGAGACCAGTGAGCCAAATCGGTCGACTTGCGAACGGGAATGCCGTTGCCGGTGCAGAAGATGTAGTACGTGTCCTCAGCCTTGATAATCGACGGATCGTGCACTCCGGTGATTGCGCCGGTCAGTTCGAGCATGGGGGCATCTCCTTCCGGCGTGGGGGTGGGCGTCAGTGCCAGACTTCGCCCCTGTGCCGACCCTGCGGCGCCCAGTCCAAGACCAGCGCCAAGTAATAGGCTTGAACCAAGAATCTGACGGCGAGTGAAGCGTTTGGACATACTGCTGCTCCTTAAAATAAACCATCTTTAAGTGGGATTAGGGATGTATTCGAGTTTATGAAATCGTATGCACTCAGTATATGCGCGCTTTTGAACCTTGTCGAATGGCTTATAATGCGCAGTATCAGAAGTAGACTGGATTCGTATAGCTGTATATAATTCTGCCGCTTACCCCATCTAGATCGACTAGCACTTTCAAGGACACACAGCATGTCCAGGCCAAACCACCCTGCGAAGTCCCCTACCATGCGCGACGTGGCGCGGCTGGCTGGTGTCTCCCAGCCGACGGTGTCACGCGTCCTCAACGACACCGCCACGACCGTTTCCATCAGCGAAGAAACCCGTCAAAAAGTTCTCGATGCGGTCAAAGCGCTGGGGTATCACCCCAACATGACGGCGCGCAGCCTGCGGACGCAAAAATCCCAGATGATCGCGCTGATGATTGCCGATATTTCTAACGGGTTTTATCACCCGATGGCGCGCGCAGTGCAGGATGTGGCCCGCAAGCACAACTATGACGTGATCATCGCCAACAGCGATCACCGCTATGACAACGAAAAACACTTTCTCGAAGCGGTCATCCGGCGCCCGGTGGACGGCGTAATCATGGTGGTATTCCGTCTCACCGACGAAGAAATCGACCGTTTCATCACGATCGCCCAGACGCCGATTGTCGTGCTTGGCGTGCAGATTGAGCATCCCGAGGTCGATGTTGTCTGGGCCGATGACGAAAAAGCAACCTTCGAGGCCGTGACGTGGCTCATCGAAGAACGCGGCTATTCGCAGGTCGGCTTTTTGGGCGTGCCCGATGACTACCCGCCGGGGCCGCGCCGCTGGAACGGGTACAAACGCGCGATGGAACACGCCGGGCTGCCGATCTTCTCCGACTACCTCTACTTCCAGGGTGATTTCACGCTTGAGAGCGGACGCAAGGCCGCCCGCGAACTCATGACGCGGCAGGACTGGCCGCCGGTCATGTTTGCCCTCAACGATCTGATGGCGATTGGCTTCATCCTTGAGCTGCAAGACGCCGGGTACAACATCCCCGACGATATCGCCGTGATGGGATTCGACGACATCCCAGAAGCCTCGATCATCCGGCCTCACCTGACCACCATCGCCCAGACGCCGGTCGACATCGGGCAAAAGCTGGTAAATACGCTGTTCGACCGCATCGAAGGCAACCGGAACGGTCCCAAGCGTATCCTTGAGGCCCCGTGCATCCTGACTCCCCGCCAATCGGCGTAATGCCCGCCTGAGTAAAGCAGCCGTACGAGCAATGATGACCGCATGCGGCTGGCACGCAGCGCTGCATTACGTCCACATCGAACGTCGCCGTCTTTAAACCGGCCCGTCGCAGCCCCTCAATTGGCTCAAAACCGCCACATACCGGCTCGTCCTTCACAGCAGGACGAGCCGTCCACTTTTACATCCCCCGCACGTACACCGAGGCGCTCCGGCGCAGCAACTCAAGCTGAGGCGCAATCTGTACGGCAATTCACAATATTGACAGGCCAGTATCAAACGCATACGATGTTTTCATCAAACAGGTCTTGTTTTTTGTTTTGTTAACCGCTGTCTTATCGTACACCCACCTCCAACTGTTCGTCTGGTTGTCGCGGGAGACTTGAAACGCAGTGCTCGCCGTGGTGACATCATCGCACTTCATCGAAGGGGTACCCTATGCCTCCTCTGCCACGTGTCCTCGCTGGTCCTATCGTCCGCCGCGTGGAGCCAACGAGCTGCGCCTTCTGGCTCGCCCTGAGCGAGCCAGCCTCAGTCACCGCCCACGTGTGGGAAGCCACCCGCATGTCGGGCACAGCGGCGGGAACGGTTGAAGGCGGGGAAGCCCCGTTCGCCAGCTCGCAAGCCACCGACCTCATGAAGTGCGGCGATCACCTGTACATCGGCGTGATCCAGGTTCAGCTTGCCGAAATTGACCCCGAAACCGGTGTGCCGCGCCTGGACGACACCGGCAATCCCATCGTCACCGGACGCCCGGCGTTCACGCCCGGCATGACCTACTCTTACGACCTGGTGATGACCGGCACATTCGGCACGAAGGGGCTGCGCGACGAGGGTCTGCTGAGCGATCATCCTGCCGACGGCGACGTACCGCGCCAGCTGGCGCTGGGCTACATCACCAACCGCCTGCCATCGTTCGTGGCGCTGCCCGGCGCGGTCAACCAGCTCCAGCTGGCACACGGAAGCTGCCGCAAATCGAACGGCGCGGGCTTCGACGCGCTGGCATGGCTGGACGACGTGCTCGAAGACAGCTATGCCAACATCGACGGCGAGCGTCCGCAGCAGTTGTACCTGACCGGCGACCAGATCTACGCTGATGACGTGGGCGCGTGCCTGCTGCCGATGCTCAACGAGCTTGCGGCGGATCTGATCGGCCCGCGCCAGAGTATCGGCGTCAACACCTTCAACGACGACGGCTCGCTGAGCCTGACCAAAGAAACCGACACCACGATCACCAACTTCCCCGCGCTGCGGCGGCGCAAGCTGATCCGCAAGCACGCGCGCATGTCCACCACCTCGTGCGACAACCACCTGCTCTCGTTTGGCGAGTTCGCGGCGATGTATCTCGCGGCGTGGAGTCCGCGTGTGTGGCGCGCGATGGCGACCAACGACCAGTTGTTCCGCACCGTGGATGGGGGCGTCGAGGCCGAGATCAAGGACGCGCTGACCGACTGGGAAGACTGCTTTGACAACGCGGGCGGCGATCCGCTGACGAAGTGGCGCGAGGCCAAAGAGGGAGGCGTGAACCGCGAGCGCGACCGGGTGACCGAGTGGCGCGACAGCGTGCCGAAGGTCGCGCGGGCGCTGGCGAACATCTCCACGCTGATGATCTTCGACGATCACGAAATCACCGACGACTGGAACCTGAACAAACGCTGGCGCAACCGCGTGCTGCGTACGGCACTGGGGCAGGAAATCCTCGTAAACGGCATGATGGCCTACGGGCTGTTCCAGGGCTGGGGCAACGATCCGGTCGAGTTCAACCGGATCCTGGTGGATGGCGCCAACAAGAAAGATGGCCGCAACAAGGAATTTTTGAAGTACGCGCGCATCTGGATCAGCCAGAGCAGCACCACGCCGGAACCCGATCCCGACGAGGAAAACAGCGCATATTCGCACCTCACCAAGCTGCTCGCCCTGACGGACGCCACGGGTGACGATCTGGTCAAGTGGCACTTCGAGGTGCCGGGGCCGCGCCACCTGACGGTGGTCATGGATTCACGCACGCGGCGCAAGTTTCGCGGGGAGGGCATCGCGCCGCCCAGCCTGCTGGGGGATTCGCTCAAGAAGCAGATCCCCGAAGGGCCGTTCAAGAACGCGCGCGAAGTGCTGATCCTGGTCGCGCCCGCGCCGGTGCTGGGCCCGAACGTCATGGACCAGCTTGCCGCGCCGATCTACGAGGCCGTGGGCGACTTCAAGTACGGATTCGAGTACGTGCAGCGCGAGGCGGACAACCCGTGCACGCCGGGCGGCAAAGTGACCGGCGTCGAGGATGCGGACGCAGAGGGTTGGGCCGCCAACGAGCCTGCCCGCGAAGAACTGCTGCGGCGCATCGCGCCCTTCGGCAAGGTCGTCATCCTCTCCGGCGACGTGCACTACGGGTGCAGCCTGGCGATGGACTTCTGGATCAAGGATAAGCCCGCGCCCGCGCGCATCATCCAGCTCACGTCCAGCGCGCTGCACAACAGCTTCGACAGCCGCGTCGAGGCGATCCTGCGCAGCAACGCGCTGTTGCAAGCCTACCAGCGCGGCGTCAACCCGGAGCGGCTCGCCTGGGAGAAAAAATCCCCGATCACGCTGCCGCCCGGTGCGACGATCTCGCCGGGGCGACGCTCGCGCATGCGCCGCGAACCGTCGCTGCTGCCCAGCCGGAGCTGGCCGACCGGCACGACCATCCCGCCGGACAAGCAGCCGGACTGGCGCTGGCGGATCGCCTTGGTGCGTGACGAGCGGCCCAATACGGCGATGCCGCTCGACGTGCAGCAGCCCATGCTCGACCCCAGCAAAGAAATCGACCCTGCCACCGCATCGACGCACCTGCCCGCCTACCGCGCCATCGCCGCGCGCCACCAGATCGCCGTACAGACGGGGCGCTTCCTGAACGTGCGCCAGATGGTCTTCACGACCAACATCGGGCTGGTGGAGTTTTCGGGCACGGGCGCGGGGATGCAGGTCAAACACACGCTGCTCTCCCGCGCAAGCGAGATCACCGACGAGGGCGAGCCGAACACCATTCACACCATCCCCCTGGCGCCCACCAGCGACCCGGCGCCCACCCTGCAAAGCGGGAGCTAGACGGCCATGTCCGACTTCTTCACCGACGTCAAGAACTGGTTCAAAGAACTCGCGGAGTGGGTGCAGGAAAACCTGGGCGATCCGTACATCATTGAGGCTATCCGCGACGATCTGGGACTGGCCCCCGACCGCGACGTGCCCGAATCGCAGCGTGACCAGATCAAGCACTTCGCTGACGGGCTGGACCCCGATAAAAAAGGCTTCGCGGAGACGGTCGAAGACCTGAAGATCATCATCGAGGCGTTCGTGCAGTTGGGCGAACAGCTCACCGACGACGAGAGCACGGTCACCGGCTGGGACGTCGCGTACCTGTTAGGCAAGCTGCTGGCCTCCGAGCTGATCCGCACGCGCGAGCCGATCGTGTACTTCGTCGGCAAGACGACGCTGTTCGTCACCGACGACCCCGAAAAGCTGACCGAGCTGGACCCGGCGCTGCTGGTGCGGCTCGGGCGCGGTGAGCCGGTCGCCGCCGACTACGGCGAGATCGTGGTGCAGCGCATCTCAGCGGGCGCGGCGCTGCTGATCGCCGTGCTGGAATATATCCTCGACAAGTACGTCGGGCCGGACCTGCTCGATGCGTATTACGGATGGGACCCCGCGCCCGACTCGACCACGCCGCGCTCGGACCTCGTCTCTGCGCGCACATTGAGCATGATCTTCTCCCTGCCAGACGTGGCCGATGTCACGCCCAAGATCGCGCTGACGATGACCGGTGTGCCACCGGAGCACAGCGGGCCGGGCATGTTCCTGTCGATCGGCGGCAGCGGTGCGTTCGAGAAAACCATCGACCAGACGACGCTCACCATCGAAGCCGGGGCCGCCAGCGCGCTGGATATGTTCATCCCGTTCAGCGGCGACGCGCACGACTTCGAGCTGGGCAGTAGCGCGGCGGGCTTCCTGAAGTTCAGCATGCTGCACGCCGGGCGTGACGAACCGGCCTTCCGCATCGGTGACGCGGACAAGACGCGCCTCGACATCGGCAAGATCGGGTTGGGCGTGAACCTCATGTCCGACCGCGCCGGGCTGCGCCTGTTTATGAAGGACGCCGAGCTGGTCATCAAGCTGGGCGACGGCGACGGCTTCTTGCAGCAGCTTCCCGCCGGAGAGATCAAGCTGGGCTTCAATTTCGGCATCCTGGCCGACACAGCGGGCGGATTCCGCGTCGAAGGCGGCACGTCCGTGCGCGCGACGATCCCGGTCGAAAAGTCGCTGGGCGGCGTCCTCAACATCCACACCATCGATCTGGCGCTCGGCGCGGGCAGTGCGGGCTACGACGCCGCGCTCGAAATGTCCACCACGCTCGGCCTGACGCTTGGCCCGTTCCGCGCCAGCGTGGACCGCATCGGCTTCAAGTTCGAGTTCGCGTTTCACGAGGGCAACCTGGGCTTCATGGACGTGGCGCTGGGCTTCAAGCCGCCCAACGGCATCGGCATGGTGCTGGACGTCGGCATCGTGCGCGGCGGCGGCTACCTGTTCCTCGACCACGAACGCGGCGAATACGCCGGGGCGCTGGAACTGAAGATCGGCGCGTGGGGCATCAAGGCCATCGGCCTGCTGACCACCAAAATGCCCGACGGCAGCGAGGGCTGGGCCTTCGTCCTGCTTATTTACGCCGACCTGCCGCGTTTCCATATCGCGTTTGGCATCTTCTTCGACGGCATCGGCGGCATGATCGGCCTGCACCACTCGGTCGATATCAATGCGCTGCAAGAGGATCTGCCCAACGGCGCCCTGGACGACATCCTGTTCCCGGCCAACCCTGTGGCCGATGCGCCGCGCATCATCAACCGCCTGCGCGTGATCTTCCCCATCAAGCGCAACGCGTTCACGGTCGGGCTGATGTTCCGCCTGAGCTGGGGTACGCCGCGCGTGGGCGAGATCAAGCTGGGGTTGATTCTGGCCTTCGACAACGCGTTGGGCGGCGACGAAGACATCAGCCTGAGCAAGATCCTGCTGCTCGGCCAGCTTCGCATCGGCATGCCGGAAACGCAGCGCGGCGACGTGGTGCGCATCATTGTCGATTTCATGGGCTACCTGGACTTCGACAACAAGCGCTTCGGCTTCTACGCACGCCTGCGCAACTCGCGGCTGGTCAGCGTGCTGGAACTGACCGGCTCGCTGGTGCTGATGATCGACTACGGCGACAATCCGACCTTCGTCGTGGCCGCCGGGGGCTTCCATCCCGGTTTCAAGGATCTGCCCGACGGTCTGCCGTCCAAGCTGGATCGCCTGGGCATCAAGTTCAAGATCGCCAGCATCGTCGAGGTGACGATCAACTGCTACGTCGCGGTCACGTCGGCCACGGTCCAGTTCGGTGCGGAAGTGAAAGTCAAAGTCGATCTCGATCCGGTCGAGATCAGCGGCTACCTGGGCTTCGACGCGCTGATCTACTACAAGCCGGACTTCCGCTTCGAAGTCGGCTTCCGCGCGGGCATGGCGATCAAGGTCTTCGGCGAGACGCTGCTGGGCGTGGACGTCGAAGGCACGCTCTACGGCCCCGGTCACTGGCGCATCAAGGGGTCGGCCAAGTTCAAGATCCTGTTCTGGTCGTTCAACCCCAAGTTCGACGAGGAATGGGGCGACAAGCCCGCCGTGCCAGACGTGAGCACGAACGTTGCGGCGCTGATGGCCGCCGACTACAGCAACGCGGACAACTGGAGCGCCGCGCTGCCCGCCGGGTCCGATACGCTGGTGACGCTCAGCGCGCTGCCGGGCGATACAGCCGTCATCGCGCACCCACTGGGCACGCTGCGCGTCAGCCAGAAGACCGCGCCGCTGGGCCTGATGCTCGACAAGTACGGCGAGACGCGCATCGACGGCCCCAACCGCTTCGATCTCACGTCGGTGACCGTGGGTGAACGGACCATCACGGAGCCCGTCTACACGCAGGAACACCTGTCACGCGCGCAATACCTCAACCTGAGCGACGAGCAAAAACTGTCTGAACCGTCGTTCGAGAATTTCGACGTGGGTATCGCGGTCGGCACGGAGGATTACGCCGTGTCGCCCGTCGTCGCTAACGGCGACCTGAGCTACGAGACGAAATATCTGACGCCCGGCGAAGAAGGCGAAGACGGCATCCTGATCCACGCCACGCTGCTGCACATCTACGTGACGATGGACGTGCTGTACGCCCACGCCGTGATGGGCGCGGCGGCGCAGTCTCAGCTGCGGCTGCACGACAAGCTGCGCGGCGACGTGAACAAGGCCGTGCACGTCGAGCAGCCTCCGCTGACGGTCGTCAACCAGAACGATCTGGGCGTGGTCGATGGCGTCGCCGTGAATGGGCGCGCCGCGAGTAATACGTCGCTGGTGGAGCAGGCCGTCAAGACCAGCGGTGTGCGCAAGGCGCAAATCGTCGAAGCGTACGAGCTATCCTGAGCCGCACGCGCGGCGCAGCGAGATAAGGGCAGCGTATGGCGAACCAGGCACAATACCGCTTTTTACCCTGGACCCGGCGCGGATTGGTAGCCGAGGTGCAGGATCCCGACACGGGCGGAGCGCTGCCAGGGCGCGCGAAGATCTCGGTCGGCGTCACGGTGACCAACGTCCCCGGCACGAACGGGATCGATATGGCGCTGTATGGCCCCGGCGACATCCTGGGCATCGACACGCGGCTGATCGTGCGCGCCTCCCCGCGTCCCGGCAGCACGAACGTCGAGCCGAACTATCTGCCCGCCATCGAGTTCGACCCGCCCGACTTCCCCTGGATGTTCAGCCCTGCGAAGGCCACTGGCAACCAGCGGCTGCGCCCGTGGCTGGTGCTGCTGGTGCTCGACCGCGCCAACGTCAAGCTGCCCAAAGCGGACCGGCTGCGCCCGCTGCCTACGATCACGATTCCCGCCGAGGTCGCCGCGCAGGAGCTGCCCGATCTGGGCGAATCCTGGGCCTGGGCGCACACCCAGGTCATGACCGAAGACACGCTGCCCGCCAACCAACTGCCCGGCGAGCTGGCGAACGAGCCTGACCTAAACGTCTCGCGGTTGGTCTGCCCGCGCCGTCTCGTGCCCAATCACCAGTATTTCGCCTGCCTCGTGCCCGCCTTCGACGCGGGCGTGCTGCGCGGCATGGGCGGCACGCCCGATCCGCTCAAGCCGCTCGCGCCCGCCTGGGGTCCGGCGCCGGGCGAGGTGCAGCTTCCGGTGTATTTCCACTGGGAATTCGCCACCGGGCCGCTGGGCGATTTCGAATCGCTGGCGCGCAAGCTCAAGCCGTTCGCCTGCCCGGATTCGGTCGGCGTGATCCCGATGTACATTGGCGACGGCAACCCGCTGATGCCGGAAATCGCGCCCGATCAGGACGCCGGGAATACGCTGATGGATGGGGCGCTGCGCGCGCCCGCCCGCGAATCCGGCGTGCTGAGCGACATTGACACGGCGATTCAGGATGGGCTGGCAATCGCGCTCAACATGCCCTCGAAACAGTTCGAAGACGGCCCGGCGGACGCCACGCCGATCCTGGGACCGCCCATTTACGGGCAGTGGCACGTCAAGCAGCACACCATCGCGCCGAGTAATCCGGCCTGGATGCACGAGCTGAACCTGGACCCGCGCAGCCGCGTCGCCGCCGGGCTGGGCGCGGAGGTCGTGCGCAAGTTCCAGGAAGATTTCATGCAAAAGGCATGGGAGCAGGTCGGTGAGGTCATCCGCGCGAACATGTGGCTGAACTGGGGCCGCCTGAGTTTGGAAGCGAATCGGCGGCTCTATACGCGGCACTTCCGCAGCCTGCCCGCCGATCGCCTGCTGCAAATAACGGGGGCGCTGCACACGCGCACGCTGGTCACCAACGCCACCGTCCGCATGGCCGTGCGCCGCAGCAGCCTGCCGAACGCCGTATCCGACCCCGCGATGCGCCGCCTCGTCAGCCCGCAGCGCCCGATGGTGAAGACGGTGGTGCGGCGGCTGACGGCGGAAAACCGGCTGTCCGGCTCGTTCAAGGTAGAGGGCCGCTCGACGCTCATGCAGTCGTTGGCGCGCGGGCGGGTGGACGTCGATCCGACGCGCTTCATGCCGGACGGGCTGGTCCAGTCGGTCACGTTCAACGAAATCGAGCTGACTCCCGGCGCGCAGGTGTTCGACCTGAACACGATCGGCCTGGACGTACAGATTCCGGCGGAGCGCTTACAGAGCTATCGCACGCAAATGAGCGCGATCGGCGGCGTCAACTTCGAAGCCCAGCCGCCGCAGGTCACGGTGCGCAGCGATCTGCGCCAGACGGGCCTGATCACGCGCACGCACGTCGCCAACATCACCTCGCTGGAACTTGCCACGAACGGGGAAGCGCTGGAAACGGCCAACTCGTACAGCATGATCGACATGGTACTGCAAACGGCGGTCAAGACGCCCGGCGCGATGGGCATCCTCATCACGCTCAACCCACAGCGCCCGCCGAGCTTCAACGCGCTGGAAATTCACAACGATGGCACGGTAGTGACCCACACCTCCCCCGGCACGTCAGTCGTCGTGGGGCACATCGACACGACCCTGAACACGGGCGGTGTAGGGAACGTGACGAACATCCTGACCGATCTGCCGATCGGCACGCTGAACCTCAGCGGGAACATCCGCCCGCACATCACCCGGGGCGCAAGCGGCGAGGTGCTGCTGCGCGACTCCGCGTTTGGCGCCGAACACACGCCGCGCGGCGTGCTGTTCAGCCCTGGCGGCACGCATGCGGTTATTCCGGTCAAACCGGGCACGCTGAACACGCCGCTGGTGACGCCGGTCACGCGCCCGCCCGGCGTGTTACGTCCGCCTGGGGGCGGTACGCCAGCCGTGGATCTCAGCGGGCACGCGCCGGGCATCGGGACGCATCTCCCTACTGGCGAAGGGCCCGTGATCGACATCGGCGGGCACGGACCGGGCGGGATACATCGTCCGCCCATCGACGAGGGACCGGTCATCGGGCATCCGCCGATCGACGTGGGCGAAATCCCGCCGATCGTCGTCGCGCCGCCCGCGCCGACCAACACCGTGCCGATGCCGGTTGTGGATGTGACCGCCATCACGCAGTACGAAGTCGTGCTGCACGATCTGGTAAAAAACAGCGAACTCAACCAGCCGTTCGACGGCGGGACGATCGTGTCCTTCGACCTGAACCGCGTCGCGCAGACGCTGGTCCAGCGCATCGATCCGGTGGTGATGGTCCCCAAACGCGTCACGGAAATGGTCAAGGTCGGCGGCAGGCGGCTGGACGCCGTCGCAGATCTGGGCGTGCACGTGGCCCCCACCCTGGACCGGATCATGGTCGCGCCGGAGTTCCCGGCGGCAGCCTACCGCTATCTGGCGCTGTACGACCAGGAGCGCTTCGTGCCGGGCATCGGCATCATCCCGCCCAACTCGATCACGCTGCTGGAAACCAATCCACGCTTTATCGAGGGCTTCATGGTCGGGCTGAACGTCGAGATGAACCGCGAATACCTGTGGCGCGCGCTGCCCACCGACCAGCGGGCGACGTCGTGGCGCTTCTTCTGGGACTGGATCGACCGCAAGCCCGATATCGAGCCGATCCACACGTGGTCCACCGCCACGAACCTGGGCGAAAATACGCGCGGCGCAGGCGAAGGCGGCCAGCTCGTGCTGCTGGTGCGCGGCGAGCTGGTCCGGCGCTATCCGAACGCGGTGATGCTCGCCTGGAAGGCCACGCCGGACGGGGCGCGCCTGATGGACGTGCCCGAAAACGCGACGCAGGCCCAGCGCGACCAGATCATCAAGCGCCCGGTTTTCCCCGGCAAGCTGGACCCGGACATCATCTTCGCCGGGTTCGATCTGGTGGACGACGATCTCGAAAAGGACGGCGGCTGGTTCTTCATCGTGCAGGAGCAGCCGACCGAGCCGCGCTTCGGCCTGGACGAGCCGGACGGCCCGCCCGATACGCTGACGCGCTGGTCGGACGTGAGCTGGGATCACGCCAACGTCACGCCCGGCAGCTTCCTGCGTCTGGAAGGGAACCCATTGGCGCACCCACCCTTCGCCAGCAGCCTGACCTTCGGCTCGAACGCGGCGCACATGGCGGCGATCATGCTCCAGCAGCCGATGCGTATTGCCGTCCACGGACGCTACTTGGTGCAATGAACGGAGCCGCACATGCCCTTCAACCCTGACCAGCACCGCGTCACCCTCACCAATGCCCGCGTCGAACGGGCCACGACCGAGGCGCAGCTTCAGGCCAACGACGCGCAGATCCGCGCGCTGCAAGCCGATCTGAACGCGCGCATCCGCGCGGGCGCGAGCGAAGCCGCCATAGCGGAAGCGACCGCCGCGTTCGAACAGGCCCAGGAAACACGCCGCCAGCTTTTGAATCGCGTTCACGATCTGAACGGCCAGATTACGGGCGTGGTCGATGGCGTGATCGTAGACCTCAAGCCGGAAACGCTGTTCACCGCGCTCGACGGGCGCACGCCGCTGGCGCTGCTGCCCGCACGCATCGAGACGCGCTTTTTCGACAGCGCGCGCGAGCTGCGCATCCGCATTTATCCCGACCAGATTCACGTCGATACACACATCCCCGAGCTGACGCCGACCGAAATCGAGCTGGGACAGTGGTATTGGGGCGTGCGGGCGGGCGGCGACGCCGACCAGACGCACGGAGCGTGGATGGAGTTGGGGCGGCGCATGGACGCGCCCCGCGCCGCGTGGGTGGTGCGCAGCCTGACGCCGAGCAATTTAGCCGAGGACGGCACGCTGCCGCCAGGCGCGGAACCGGCCTTCCCTGAGGTCGCGCAGCGG
>NZ_DAISHJ010000026.1:0-54196 GCF_036822615.1 Aggregatilinea sp.
CCCCTCTCCAACTTGATTGGAGAGGGGCCGGGGGTGAGGTCTGCTTTTGCCCTTGCTTTTCCCTTTTCCCCCGCCTCAGCTCAGGAAAATGATCGCTGTCCCCACGACCGCCAGCAGCGTCCCGACGATGGCGCGCGACGTGATGCGCTCTCGGAACAGCACGTAGGTCAGCGGCAGCAGAAAGATCGGGCTGAGGCTGGTCAGCGTCGAGGCGATGCCGACCTCCGCGTTCTGCACGGCGATCAGCGACAGCCACACGCCCAGCAGCGGCCCCGCGATCGATCCGCCCAGAATGGTCAGCATGGCGCCGGGTTGCGCGCGCAGCGTGGAGAAGTTGCTGCGCACTTTGCCGGTCGCCGCTGCGATCAGCCAGATCGCCAGGGTGGAGACGACCAGCCGCATCAAATTGCCCGAAAGCGCCGGAAAATCGCCTTGAAGCCCCTCTTTGGACGCGACCAATCCTCCGGCCTGACCCAACGCGCCGCCCAATCCAAGCAGCACGCCCAGCAGGAAATGGCGCGGCGGTGTGCTCGGCGCGGCGGCGGGCGCGTTGGTACGATCCGCCACGACCCACGCGACCCCGGCCATGGCCAGCGCGATCCCCGCGATCTGCCCCGCCGCCAGCGATTCACCCAGCAGCACCCAGCCCATGAACGCGCCCATCACCGGGCTGAGCGCCATCAGCAGCATCGACAGGCGCGGCCCGATCATCACGAACGCCTGGAACAGACACGCATCCCCCAGCACGAACCCTATTAGGCCCGACAGCGCCATCCAGCCCCATCGCCAGCTTTCGGCATGGATGGGCAGCAGCGATCCTTCCAGCACCCAGTGCAGCAGGCTGACCATGATCACCGCCAGCAGCAGGCGCGTCCGGTTGACGACCGGCGAGCCAACCTTCTGCCCGGAGACGGAAAACAGGATCGACGTAAAACTCCAACACACCGAGGTTCCGAGAGCCGCCAGCTCTCCGATATACTCGCCCATTGGATTGCATCCTTTTGCCGAGGGAAAGGTGTCCGCACGCGCGGCACAAAAACACAAGCCGCCAGCACTCTTATACGGAGAGCAGGCGGTTTTGTAACGCGAACTGGAAAAACAGCGTAGGGGCGTATCGCACGCCCCTACGGGATTTCTCGTGTGCGGGTTGGGTGGCTTATGCCAGTTCGATGGACTTGCTGTCCACGATCAGCTTGGCCTGGTTGATGAACTCGGCCACGTGGATCGCGCCCAGGTCTTCGCCCGTGCGCAGGCGCACGCTGACTGCGCTCTTTTCGATGTCGCGGTCACCGACCACCAGCATCCACGGGATGCGCATCTGCGAGGCTTCGCGCACCTTCGCGCCGACGCGCCCCTGCGAGTCGTCCACGTCCACGCGCAGACCCTCGGCGCGCAGCCGCGCCGCGACTTCCTGCGCGTAGGGCACGTGCCGGTCCGCGATGGGGATCATCACGGCCTGCACGGGGGCCAGCCACGCCGGGAATGCGCCGTTGTAGTGCTCGATCAGGATGGCGACGAAGCGCTCCAGCGAGCCGAACGGCGCGCGGTGGATCATCACCGGGCGGTGGCGCTCGTTGTCCTCACCGACGTATTCCAGGTCGAAGCGTTCCGGCAGGTTGTAGTCCACCTGCACCGTGCCGAGCTGCCATTCGCGCTTGAGCACGTCGCGGAAGATGAAGTCGAGCTTGGGCCCATAGAAGGCCGCTTCGCCTGCTTCGACCGTGTAGTTCAGGCCGAGCGTCTCGCACGCCTGGATGATCGCCTGGGTCGATTTCTCCCAGACGTCGTCATTGCCCACGTACTTGTCCGACTCAGGATCGCGCGTGCCGACGCGGGCGCGGAAGTCGTTCAGGCCCAGGCTGCCGAACACGTACTGAATCAGCTTGACGACCTCGATGAACTCATCCTGAAGCTGTTCCGGCGTCACGAACAGGTGCGAGTCGTCCACCGTGAAGCCGCGCACGCGGGTCAGGCCCGTCAGCTCGCCGCTTTTCTCGTAGCGGTACACCGTGCCGAACTCGGCGTAGCGGATCGGCAGGTCGCGGTAGGAGCGCATCTCGCTCTTATAGATCATGATGTGGTGCGGGCAGTTCATCGGCTTGAGCAGGTACTCTTCGCCTTCGACCTCGATGGGCGTGAACTGGCTGTCCTTATAATAAGGATAGTGCCCGGAGGTGCGGTACAGTTCCAGCCGCCCGATGTGCGGCGTCACGACCGGCTCGTAGCCGCGATCGGACTGCGCCTGCCGCAAGAAACGCTCCAGCGTCTCGCGCACGGTCGCGCCCTTCGGCTTCCACAGCGGCAGTCCCTTGCCCACCAGCGGCTCGATCACGAACAGGCCCAGCTTGGGCCCCAGCACACGGTGATCGCGCTTCTTGGCTTCTTCGAGCAGGTCCAGGTATTCCTGAAGCTGTTCTTTGGTTTCCCAGGCCGTGCCGTAGATGCGGGTCAGCATCTGGCGATGCTCGTCGCCGCGCCAGTACGCGCCCGCCGGAGCCTTGAAGGTGATGCTCAGCGCGTCGGGATTGATTTCCTTCGTGTTGGCGACGTGCGGCCCCCGGCACAGGTCCTCGAAGGTATCCTGGCGGTAGGTCGTGATCTTGATCGGCTCGAAGGTCTTCTCGCCGTATTCGTCTTCGCCGCCGTGTTCCAGTCCGTCGATCAGTTCCAGCTTGTAGGGCTGATCCTTGAACAGGTCGCGCGCTTCGTCGGCGCTGACGTCGCGGCAAACGAGTTCGTGCCCTTCGCGGATGATCTCGCGCATGCGCTGTTCGACCTCAACCACGTCCTCTTCGGTCAGCGAACGGGGCAGGTCGAAATCGTAGTAGAACCCGTCCTCGATGGGCGGCCCGATGGCGATCTTCGCCTCGGGGAATTTTTCCAGCATGGCCTGCGCCATGACGTGCGACGCCGTATGCCGGATGCGGTAGAGCTTGCTGTCCTGGTAGCGTTCCATGATCCGTACCGTGTGACTCCTTGGCTGCTTCGCAGCCGGATCGACGATGAGTGCCGTTCAAAAACAAGGGGGCAGTCCCGTGGGACTGCCGCCCCTTTTCTCCGTGAGTGTCCGGGTGGCGTTTACGGGCAGCACCGTTGGTTGGTTGGCTGCCAGTTGTCTCGATCCACCGGGAGGGCGGCGCGTGGTGCGCGCGCCGGATCGTGGGAGCTGGGCGGGCGCACTGCGCCAACGCACCAGCCAACATTGGCCCATTCAGCTTCGATCTGTTCGCGGCGCGCCTGCTCTTCGGCAGGCCGCGCCTGAATCGCGGAAGCCATAGCGGATTCCTCCTGTTGTCAGCTTGCGTGTAAGGCATCGCCGGAGCGATGAAAAACGGGTGTGCAAGCGGCCAGCAGGGGCAATCTGCGCCGGTCCCTGCTGCCTCAGATGCGCGGCATCCGGGCAGGGATCGGCGCAGATCGTCCCTACCCGGGCCGCCCGGTAGTGCCTCCGGTTGCCGTATCAGGGACTGTTTCGTGCATCAGACCTCCACTTGCTGCAACAGCAGCTCACTATCCGCCGCGCAAATCGAAAACGCACTTTCGAAGATGCCCAGCACCACGAGGTTATCGACTACGTCCTCGATGGTGTCCTGGTCCAGATCTTCGACGATGATATGCGGCGTTTCCATCGTTAAAAACGGTGTCGGCGCGAGCGCCCGGTGATAGTCACGGGCAACGCTCAGGCTCACTTCCATCTCGCGCTGGAGATACAACGGGGTGACGAAATGCGCCTGCCACAACCGCCCGTCGTCCATCTCGACCAACACATCGGCGCTGTCAGTAACGGGATCGGAATCGGCATAGGATTCCTCTTCGATCCACACTCGTTTGACAAACACGGCAAATTCCTCTGACATCCTGTCCTACCTCTACGACTACACACATCTTACAACGAATTTGGCCCAAATTTTCTATTCCAATAAAAAAAGCCCTCCCCCAAATGTTTGGGGCGAGGGCTGTCAGGTCCACGCGGTTCCACCCAATTCGATGCCGCCCCACGCTGTGAAGCGATATCCTCATGAGGCCGGTAACGGGGCCAGCCGTCGCAGCTTATTGAGCCTGTAAGGGCCGTTCAGCGGCGCACTCTCGGGGGGTTTTCCTGGTCTGCCGGTCAAGCGGGTTTTCAGTCTGTGACCCGCTCTCCCTGGGACCGCAACGAGCCAGTACTCGTCCCGATCGCTGCTTTCAAGGCATTTGATTGACCTTCTCAGGATAGCGCAATGGGCAGGCAGTGTCAAGGCTGAGTGTAAGAGAGCATCGTGCCTATTATGGGGCGTCGGTCACGGCACGTCGCATAGGCTATCTGTACGATTTCCGCCCAGAAATGCGCTGTGCTATACTGACCAACATGGAACCGGTAGATGTGCCGCTCGACGATGAACGCTGGACGCGCCGTTGGGCGCGGTGGTCCGGTGAGTTGCGGCGTTTACGTCTGGACGGCGTGGTGAGCGCCCTCCTGGACGCGGGCGCGCCGCTGGCCCCATTGGGGGCGCATCTGCTGTGGGTCGCCCAGCCGACGCTGGGATTGTTCGTCCCGCGTGATGATGTCGCTGCGCTGGCGCGCCTGCTGGAGCAGCCGGGCGGACTGGAACAGGTTCGCCGCCACTTGCTGACCGAAGGGGACACCGTAGGGTTCGGGCCAGATGACGATGACGAATAGTGAAATCACCTGGGTACTGCTCGCCGCTGCTGTGGCGGTGACGCTGGTTGGCGCGTTGATCGCGCGGCGGCGCTCGTTCGCGCTGCGCCCGATCGCGGCCTATACCCTGCTGCCCGACCTGATGGCCGATGCGGTGGAAAGCGATCAGGGCGTGCATTTTTCGACGGGCAGCGCGGCGCTCGGCCAGACCAGCACCGTCAGCGCGCTGGCCTCCGCCGAGCTGATTTACCGTCTGGCGTCGCGGCTGGCCGTCGGGGAGCGGTCGCCGCTGATCACGCTCAGCGATCCGGTGACGCTGCTGCTGGCGCAGGATACGCTGCGCCGGGCCTACACCTACCGCCAGCGCCAACAGGCGTACCGCGTGCGCGCGGCGGCATGGTTCCCTCAGGGACGGCGCTCGCTGGCGTTCGCCGCGGGGGCGAGCAGCCTGGCCGCCGATGCGGACGTGAGCACCTCGATCCTGCTGGGGCGCTTCGGCGCAGAGCTGGCGCTGTTTGGCGCGAGCGCGGTGCGCCACGACCAGCGCCTGATCGCGCACAGCGATCTGGTCGAAGGGCAGGCCGTCGCCTTTGCCCAGGCCGACCGGGTGCTGATCGGGGAAGAATTGTACGCGGGTGCGGCCTATATGGACGGGCGACCCGTGGATGTGGGCGGCGTGGTCGCGCAGGACGCGCTGCGCTGGGTCGTGATTGTCGCCATCATCGTCGCCGCGATTCAGGCGGCGCTGTAGTGGCGCAGAGTTAAACGCGTCGCTGAACGCAGCGATAAAGCGAATAAAAGAGGTCAGGTGTGAGGAAACCCCACTGCTTAGTGAACCTGCTGGCGACGGTCGCCGTCATCAGCGCCGGGCTCGTGACGCTCGTCGGGCTGCTCAGTGCGCTGGACTCGGCGGAAGCCAGCGTCGCGTCGTTCCTGGTGCAGATCGTCGCGGTCGTCGGGGCGATTGCCGTCCTGATCGGGGTCCTCAATCTGTTCGCGGTGCACCTGGGGCGCATGGGCGCGCGGCGGCACGGCTGGCCGTACAGCCTCGTGGTCGTGCTGTCGGCGGCGGGCGTGATCGCGCTGCGCGTGCTGGATCGTCTGGACCTCTGGTCGGGCGATCTGGAAGGCGAGCGGATGAGCGTGCGCGTGTTCGAGTCGGTCCAGGTCAGCCTGGAATCGGCGCTGGCCGCGCTGCTGCTGTTCTTTCTGGTGTACGCGGCCTATCGTCTGATGCGCCGCCGCGTGACGATCTGGAGCGTGCTGTTCAGTCTCGCCGTGATCGCCGTGCTGGTGACGTGGATTCCGTTGGAAGACGCCGGGACGCTGGCCGACGTGCACGACTGGCTCGTGCGCGTACCGGCGGGCGCAGGTGCGCGGGGGATTTTGATCGGCGTCGCCCTCGGCACGCTGACGGTCGGCGTGCGGGTCCTGATGGGCCAGGATCGCTCCTACCGCAGTTAACCGGGCGTGGCCCGTTTGAGAGCAGGACTTTATGCCGGACGACTTTAATCCTTTTGACGACGACAGCCTTCTTCCGGATTGGATGAAAGACGACTCGGACGAGAGCGCGCCGGATGATGCTTCGCAGGCCGGTCAGGGGCTGCCTCCGGCGTCGGAATGGGCGCGCGAGCCGGGCCGGACCCAGTCCCCAGGTAGCGCCGAAGACGATCTACGGCGGGACGCGCTTTCCGATCTGCCCTGGTTGGACGACAGCCTGTCTTCCGAGTCTGAGCCGGACGACGCCGGGGATCTCGACGATCTGCTGGAAGAATGGGGCAGCGACGCGATCTCGCTGGACGAGCGCTTGGGCGGATCGCCGCCGCCAGCGCCCACCGCACCCGCTGCGTCTGACGAGGACCTCGACTGGCTGTCCGGCATCGGCTCGACCTCGGAACCCGCCGAGGAGCCTGCTGCGCCGCCGCCCGGCGGCCTGCCCGATTGGCTGTCTGAGATGGCCCCCACGCCGGAACCGCCCGCCAGCCCTGAACCCCCTGAACCCGATATTTCCGCCTCCTGGCTTCAGGTGGATGCCTTTAGTGCCATGCCGGAATTCCAGTCCGGCGACCTGACGCCGCCGTCCGCTGCGGATGCCCTGGCCGGAGGCGCCGATCTGCCCTGGCCTGAGGACGACGACTTGGGTGACCTGAACGCGCTGCGCGCTGAGCCTGACGAGGAGCCTGCTGCGCCTGCGGCGAGCGGTCTGCCCGACTGGCTGCGCGATGCCCAGCCGTTGGACGACGCCGCGAGCGAAAATGCGTCCCTGCCGGGGTGGATGGAAGGCAGCGCCGAGCCGCCGGTGGAACCTGAAGTCCCCGACTGGGTGCAGCCGCCCGCCGGACCGCCGCCCGATGATGCGCCCGTCCCGGAGCCTTCCGGCAGCGCGGAACTGCCCGACTGGGTGCTGGCCTCCGATACCGATCTCCCCGCAGCGCCTGCGTCGCCGGACCTCTCGTTTGACGCCTGGGAACAGCAGCAAATCGAGGACGAGCACGAAGCCGAAAAGTCGCCGGAAGAGCGCATGATGGAGGAAGTGCCCGACTGGTTCTCCGGCCTGGGAGACAAGTCGGCGCAGCCCGCACCGCCCGAAGCGCCCGCCGCCGGGGGCGAGCAGGAATTTGTGCCGGGCTGGTTCATGGGCCTCGAAGAGCAGGACGTCGAGGAAGCGCCCGATTGGTTCCAGCAGATCGATTATTCGGGCGAAGCGCTCACTAAGCCCGCGCCGGAAATGCCCGCCGCGCCCACCGAGCCGCCGCCCGTTCCCAGCGAAGTGCCCGACTGGTTCAAGGGTCTGACCCCGCCCGAAACCGGCGATTTGGATTGGTCGATGTTCGGCGCGCCTGCCGAGCCGGAACCGCCCGCCGCGCCGTCGCTGAAGCGCCTCTCGACGCGGCCCGATCACGAGCCGCCCGCCAGCGAGACCCCGCTGCCGCCCGTTGAGCCGCCCGCGATCGAACCTGAGATCGAACCGGACGTCTTGCTGGACATCGAACCGGAAGCCGAACCCGAAGCGCCCGCCGAGCTGGAACCGCAGACCGATTGGGCCGCGCTGTTTGGCTCCGAGCCTGAGCCGGAGGCCGAACCGGAACCCGAAGCGCCTGCGGCGCAAGCGGCGGAAATCGATTTCGGCGCGCTGTTCGGCAGCGAACTCGAATCGCAGCCGGAAGCGGAGCCTGAAGCCCCTGCCGGTCTGGGTCTGGAATCCGAGGCGCCCGCCGGACTTGGGCTGGAATCCGAGGCGGATCTCGCTGCCCTGTTCGGGTCCACGCCGGAACTGGAACCGGAAGCGCCCGCAGCGGAAGTCGATTTCGACGCGCTGTTTGGCAGCGAGCCTGAATCACAGCCGGACGCACCGCCCGAAGGCGGCTTCGCCGCGATGTTTGGCGTCGAGGTAGAACCGGATGCGCTCGAAGAAGAGTCGGAATCGGCCTTCCTCGGCACGGACCGGATGGCCACGCCCGAAGACATCCCGTTCCCCGATCTCGAGCTGGACCAGGAAATGCCCACCGCCGATACCGATGAGGTGCTCGAAGAGTGGATGGCCGAATTCGTGACGCCCGGCCCTGCGTCGATCGATCCGTCGGGCGACTTCGTGGAGCGGTTCGATCCCGGCGCGGAAGATGCGTCGATCGCGCCCCTGGACGAAGACGCGCCCGACTGGCTGCGCTCGTTTGAGGAGGGTGAAGAACCCGCCCGCGCCACGAGCGAGCAGCCCGCGGTATCGTCCCTGCCCGGCAGCGACGAGGGCGGCCTCGACTGGCTCTCCGGCATTTCGTCCGAAGATGTCGTGCCCGAGGCGGACGCCGGGCCTGCCGCGCAGCCGGATCAGGGCGCGCGTAAGGCCGAAGCGCCGCAGGATGCCGACTCGATGGACATCGACAGCCTGCTGAGCCTGTACACGCCGCCGCCGGAGCCTGCCCCGCTGCCCGAACCGGAGCCTGTAGAGGAAGCTGCGCAGGACGAGCTGCCGCCGGAGCTGCAAATCGAGGAGCCGACCGACGTCTGGGAGATCTTCGGCACGCCCGATCCGCATGCGCTGGAAGAAGGCGTCGAGCCGAATTTCGAGGCGCTGCTGGACGACGCCTCGCTGCCCACCGTCGATGATCTGTTCCCGCTGCCGCCGGGCCACGAGTCCGAGTCTGCCGCCCCGGCCCGTCCGCTGTCTGGCCTGGAAGCCGCGCCGCCGACCGAACCGCCGCCGCCGGAACCCGCCATTCCCGACGCTTTCCAGCCGGAGTGGGTATCCGAGCTTCGCCCGACCGAACTGCCGGTAACGGTGCGCGCGGGCGGCATCGCGGTGGATGTCGAACAGCGCTCGGTGATCGATTTGCCCGATCAGCTCCAGGTCTTCCGCGAGACGGCCCTGCGCGATTTGAAACAGTCCGAGCCGCCCACGCCCGCCCCCGAAACGGGGCCGCTGGCCGGGATCGCCGGGGCGCTCGCGCCGCTGGATGTGGCGATTCCGCGCAGCGTCGCGCCCGTCACGGGGCTGACCATCACGCGCGAGCAGCAGGCCCGCGCCGATCGCCTGCGCCACATGCTCGACGCGGCGGCGGACGGCGACGTCATTGACGACGACCTGCGCGAGCCGGAGATGTTCCCCGGTGGCGACGAGGAAGTCGAGGCCGAACAGGCCGCGCCGCGCGTGCGTTCGCGTCGGTCCAGCCGCTTGAAGCTCGACCGCGTGCTGATCGCCCTGCTGCTGTTGGTCGCGCTGATTGCGCCCTTTGCCACCGACGTGCTGCACTTCGCCGCCGATCCGCCCGCGCTCAGCGGCGACCGGCTGGCCGTGGCGGACGCGGTAAACGCCCTCGACGCTGGCGATTACGTGCTGGTGGCGATGGAATATGGCCCCACCGCCGCCGGAGAACTCGATCCGCTGGCCGAAGCGGTCGTGCGCGACGTTCTGGCGCACCGCGCCATCCCGCTGACGACCGGAACCAGCATCGCGGGAGCGCTGCACGCGCGCGCCGTGATCGCGCCGCTGACCTCGGACGAACGGCTGTTGGCCGCGCGCAGCAAAAACGAAACGATCCTTGAGCCGGGGCAGGACTATTACCTGCTCGGCTTTATCCCCGGCGACGCGTCCGGCGTGCGCGCCCTGCGCGGCGCGGACGAGGATCACGCGCTGACCCTGCCCTCGCCGTTTACAACCGATATCGACGGCGAGACGATCGATCTCAACCTGAACATCACGCGCGACGTGGCGCTGATCGTGGTCGTGGGCGAGTCGTCCGACGACGTGCGCCTGTGGGCCGAGCAGATGGGCGGCGCGGGCGTGCCGATGGTCGAGCTGGTGACCGCCGCCATCGAGCCGCTGGCCGCCAGCTACGTCAACGAGGACGGCTATCAGGGCTATCTGGCCGGATACCGCGACACGCGCAGCTATGACACGACGCAGAACGCCGAAACGCGCACGCCTTATACGCCGCCCGACGACCTGGGCTTTGACCTGCCCGATCTCGACGCGGGGCAGTGGAACAGCACCGCGCTGGGCGCGGCGGTGGCTGCGGGGCTGATCGCGCTGGGCATGATCGTTAACTTGTTCCGTGCGCTCGTTCGGAGGGGACGCCAGTGACGCCTGCGGACCTCGATCTCATTGCCGGGTGGGTTTCACTCGTGCTGACCGTGCTGGTCTTCAGCTACCTGCTCGGTGACAACGTCCTCTACCGGTTGGCGGTGCACGTCCTGGTTGGCGTGGCGGCGGGCTATGTCGCCGTCGTCGCCGTCGAGACGGTGCTGGTCCCCTGGTTCGACCATACCGTGTTCGCCGCTCAGGGCGACCACACGCTTGCGGAAGTGACGGCGCTGCGCGCGGCGGGCGCGATCCCGCTGGTGTTTGGCGCGCTGCTGCTGCTCAAAGCGTCGCCGCGTCTGGCCCCGGTCGGCAATTTGGGGCTGGCGGTGGTGATCGGCGTGGGCACGGCGGTCGCGCTGGTCGGCGCGGTCGCGGGCACGATCATCCCGCTCGCGGACGAAACGAGCACGATCATCAGTGACGACGTGGTAGAAGGCGCGATCGTGCTGGTCGGCGTGATCACCACGCTGCTCTACTTCCAGTACATCGGCGCGCGCCGTGCGGGAACGGGCCGCCGCCCGTGGCCGTTCCGCGTGCTGGGCACGGTCGGGCAGGTGTTCGTCACGGTGACGCTGGGCATTCTCTATGCCGGGGCGATCCTGACCAGCATGACCGTTTTCAGCGATGTCGCCCGCCAGCAGCTTCAATTCATTCTCGACCGGATAGGGGGCTAAGCGCGCATGGCGTTCGAGCACGTCCACTCGATTTTGCTGGCCGATATCGGCAGCGTGCATACGCGCCTGGCGTTGATCGATGTCGTTGAGGGCCAGTACCGGTTTGTGGCGGGCGGGCGCGCCCGCACCACGGCGGAAGCGCCGATGGGGAACGTCAGCTTCGGCCTCGACCGCGCCGCGCAGCAGATCACCGACGCCACCGGGCGCAGGCTGATCGCGCCCGATTCGGAAAGCCTGTTCATCATGCCCGAGACGAACGGCCACGGCATCGACCAGTTTCTGGCGACGGCCAGCGCTGGTCGCCCGATGCGCGTGCTGCTGGTCGGCGTCACGCCCGAAATGAGCCTCGCCAGCGCGCAGCACGTCCTGGCGGGCACTACGGTGACCGTCGTCGAGACGCTCAGCCCGTACGACCGCCGCACGCCCGACGAGCGTGTGAGCGCCATCCTCAGCGCCCACCCCGACCTGATCCTGATCGTGGGCGGCACGGATGACGGTGCGGACGCGATCCTGCTCCAGTTGGTGATGTCCGTGCGCGACGCGCTGACCTCGCTCCGCAGCCAGACGCCCGGCGTGCTGTTTGCGGGCAACCGCGATCTGCGCCAGAGCATCAAACGTCTGCTGTCGTCCCGCACAACGGTGTTTTACGCGCGCAACGTGCGCCCCGACATGCGCGAGGAGCAGGTGTTCCCCGCGCAGATTGAGCTGGCGCTGGCCTATGACGATTTCCGCAGCCGCCAGCAGGGCGGTTTTATTGAAGTGGCGCGGCGCAGCCCGATCGGGGTTGTCCCCACGATCCAGGGCACGATCAGCGCCGTGCGCTATCTGGCCGATCAGCCGCAGAGCAGCCTGGGGCCGCTGGTGGTCGATGTCGGCAGCGCCAACAGCCTGATGGTTGCGGGCGTGAACGGGGAAGCGCGCTTTTCCGTGCGCACCGATCTCGGCATCGGGCACAATCTGGCGGGCGCGCTCGACGCCTTGAAGCCGGACACGCTGCGCAAATGGCTCCCGCCGGACGTGACCGACGACGAGCTGTGGGATTATGCCTATAACAAGGAACTGCGCCCGGCGACCGTGCCCGCTAGCCCGCGCGATTTGATGATCGAGCAGGCCGCGGCGCGTGAGATCGTGCGGCTGATGCTGCGCGAGGCGCGCGACGAGTGGGGGGTGGGGCGCGGCGACCTGCTGCCTGAGTTCGGCCCGGTGATCGCGGCGGGCGCGGTGCTCACCGAGGCCCAGCACCCCGGTGTCTCCGCCATGCTGCTGCTGGACGCGCTTCAGCCGGTCGGCGTGACCGATCTGCGGCTCGATCCCTACAACATGCTCTCCGGCCTGGGCGTGGCGGCCTATCTCAACCCGCTGATCACCGTGCAGATGCTCGACGGCGGCGCGCTGCCGTCGCTGGCGACGGCGTTCAGCCCGATGGGCAGCGCGCGCAGTGGCCAGAACGCGATGAACGTCCAGATCCGCACGGCGTCGGGCCGCACGATCAAACACGCGGTGCGCGGCGGCGAAATCTGGATGGCGCCCGTCTCGCCCGGCATGTCCTGCGAGGTCATGGTCAAGCTGCGGCGCGGCCTGTCGATCAACGGCAAGCAGCGTCTCAAGCTCAACGTGATGGCAGGCTCGGCAGGCATCATTTTCGATGCGCGCGGGCGTCCGCTGGTCATGCCGCGCCCGAAGGATCGCATGGCCCGCTTCGAGCGCTGGCTGGCGGCGATGATGGGTGCGGACAGCGCGCCGGACGAAGACAGCGCGCGTGAAGATGACGTAATCGCACAGGAGGACGCGGCCCATGCCGTACTATCCTGAAACCTCGGTGGTGATGGGCCTCGCGCGGGTTCAGCGTGAGCGTAAGCTGCCGCCCGGCGTCGTGGTGCGCGAGATGCCGGTGAATCAGCGCATGGAAGTCGAGGCGTTCCAGCCGGTGCTTCAGGGCGACGTGTTAGGCCCGCTGCATAAGGTCGATGCCGCCGCCCTGGTGAAAAAGGTCACCGACCCCGAACAGATCGCCTCTTATATCGAGGTGCGCGAAGGCCAGCACGTCGAGGAAGGCCAGATTCTCGCGCGGAAAGGCCGTGGCCGCCGCGTGAAGACCGTCATCTCGCCGGTCAACGGGCAGATCGCGCGCATCGAGGGCACGGAGATCGTCATCCAGGCGATCGAGCGCTCGGTCGAGGTCTTCGCGGGCATTCCGGGTCAGGTCGAGCATGCGGAAAACAACACCGTGCTGATTTCGGCCACCGGCGCGCTGATCCAGTGCGTATGGGGCAACGGCCCGCTGTGCTTCGAGACGTTCCGCTTTTTGCCCGAAGGCGGTTTTACCGGCTTGAGCCAGATCGACGTGCGCATTTCCGAATACCGGCGCGTCGTGGTCATCAGCCCCGATCCGATCACCAAGCGCGATCTCGCTATTGCGGAGCAGCAGGAAGTGGCGGGCGTCGTTGCGCCAAGCATGCCTTCAAACTTGCGCGAATTGGCGTTGCGGCTTACATTCCCTGTAATATTGACCGAGGGATTTGGTCAGCGCAGGCCGACTGAAGCAATCTACCAGTTACTCGGCAGCAGCGTGGGCCGTCAGGCCGCGTTTAATGCCGCTGTGCCCGATCGCTGGACCGGCGCGCGCCCGGAAATTTTCATCCCCCTGCCTTCCGGGAACGCCATGCCGCCAACGCCCTCAGTGGATCGCGCTTTAGCAGTGGGGGACCGCGTGCGGATCGTGCGCGCGCCGTGGGATGGCCTCGTAGTTGACGTGGTTGAACTGCCATCTATGCCGCAGGTCACCGAGAGTGGGCTGCGGCTGCCAAGCGCCCGCGTAAAACTGCCGAGCGGTCGTATTATCGCCGTTGCCTTGGTCAATTTGGAACTGCTCGGCTGAGGCGCTTTGCCGGGCCAGGCGAAAGAACTTACGCCACACAATCGCGGAGGGAATTATGGGCTTCGAAGACCTGGACGACCTGAGCGAACTGGACGAGATGCCACCGTTCGAAGAAGACCTGGATCTACCGGGCTTCGAAGAACCGGATGAAGGTGGCGTCAGCCGGACGTTTAAGATCGTCGGCGCGCTGCTCATGCTGGCGGTCATCGCCATCGTCGGAATTTTGATTTTCCTGGCGCTGGGCGGCGGTGACGAGGTAAGCCCCAACGAGCTGACCGCGACAGCCGTCATCCAGACCAATACCGCCGTGGCGATGAATTTCGGCTATACGCAGACGGCGGCGCAGATCGCGTTTGAAGCCAGTCAGACCGCCGTGCGCGAGTTTGAGTTGGCCGCGACCGTGACGCAAAACGCCGTGTTCGAGGCGCAGACTCAGTCGGCGGCGAACGCGGCAGCCACGGTGACGGCGGAAGCGCAGATGTCCCAGACGGCGGCTGCGGCGGCGACCAACGCCGCGAACGACTCCGCCTCGACGGCGGTGGCTCTCGCGGCGACCCAGACGGCGATGGCCGACGCGAACAGCGCGACCGGGACCGCCGTGGCGCAGTCCAACGGCGCGACGCAGACGGCAGTGGCCGAAGCCGCCCGTCTTTACGGGCGTCTGGTGGATGAATCGAACAACCCCTTCTCCGGGGTGACGATCCGCCTCTACCGTGACGACGGCGACGGCGTGTTTACCCCGTCCGACGTGACCACCGTGACCATCCCGCAGAGCGGCACGCCTTCCGCAGCGACCGGCGTCCCGCTGTCCACTGCCGAAGCGCCCGAAGCCGCGCCGTCTATCGCCTACGGCGAAGCCCTGAACGAAACGCTCGAAGATACGACCCCTGTCGAGTGGCAGTTTACGGGCAGCGCGGGCGACGTGGTAACCGTCAGCGCGGTGGCCGGTGATGAAGTCAACATGGATATGTTCGTCGAGATCGTCGGGCCGGATGGCACGATCGTGGCCGAAGACGACGACAGCGGCGAAGGTCTCAACGCCTTGATCGAAAACTTCGAGCTACCCGCCGCCGGAACCTACGCGATCCGCGTCAGCAGCGTGTCCGGTCCTGGCGACTATACGCTGACCCTGACCACGCCCAACAATCCCGTGAGCGGGGGCTCCGAGCCTGCCGCCACGGCGGAAGCGACCGACGCGGCGACCGAAGAAGCGGGTGGCGCAGCCTATCACCCGTCCGACGGCCAGATCGTGCTGGTCAGCGGGAACCGCCAGGGCCTCCAGCCGACCCCCACGATCGAGATCGGTGACGAGTTCATCGGGGAGATCATCACGGGTGAAGCGGGTGACTTCGACTTTGGCGCGCTGGAGCCGGGCGTCTACTGGCTGCTGGTCGATTACGCCTCGCTGCCCCCGGACATCCAGGCGCAGATCCCGCCCACCGATGAAGTCTTGATCCAGGTGAACGTCCCGACGACGGGCGAAGTCACCTTCACGGTCGGCATTCCGCCCACGTCCACGCCGGACCTGGAAGGCATCAGCGCGACGATGACGGCGCTGGCGGTGTCGGGTGTGTCGCCCACGCCGTCGGAGGTAGGCACCGAAGAAGCGCTCGAAGTTACGGCGATGCCGTCCGCGCTGCCCACGACCGGGTTCTTCTCGGACATCGCGGATCAGGCGGGCGATATCGGCGGCGCGAGCGGGCTGACGCTGCTGGCGATTGCGGCGGCGGGTCTGGTGGCCGTTGTGGTCATCGCGCGCAAGCTCCGTACGTCGGCATAACCGCTGGCGGAGCATCCAGTTAAGCGGATTACAAGCAGGGGCAGTCATCGTATTGCCCCTCTTCGATGTTTAGGGCGAGCCGCCCCATCCTGATGCCCTTTCTCGCCAGTAGTGGAGGGAAGGGGCGCTGCGTTGTTGTGATTGGGTGCGCAGACGGGATGGATGCGAAGGGGGAACAGAGCCGCCGGGCGAGTGTCGGCGGTGTTTTGACAGCCTCCAGGCAACCTCTTTTTCTATAGGGGCCGCGATGCGCGCCCCACCACGTTGGTGCGAGTTGGAACAATATCATGTCTGAAAGACACCCATTGACGCCTTACCGGCCTCGTGATGCGGCGGACATTCTGGATATGCTGGTGGTTGGTCAGCCGATCTCGCTGGTCGGGTTGAGCAACTTTGGCAAATCGACCCTGCTGCGCCACATGGCCCAGCCCGCGTTTGCCCGGTCCTACGAACAGCGCGTGGGGCATCCGGCCCTGTTCGTGTACGTGGACTGTAACCGCATGTTGGAGATGAGCGCGCAGGGCTTCTACGAAGTGATCCTCCGGGCGGCGACCGAGATGCTTTCCGCGCAGACGCCCGCGCCCCACGCGCTGATGGAGCGCCTGGACGATCTGTACCGCACGGTGGTACAGTCGCAGAACTCGTTCACGATTCCGCTGGCGTTCAACGACGCGCTGCTGGCGCTGATTCAGGATGACGAGTCGCAGGAAGTGATCCTGATGCTGGACGAGTTCGACGCGGTGCTGACCGGGCTGGACGAGCGCGTATTCCTGAACATGCGCGCGCTCAAAGACAGCTACTCCGCACAGCTCAACTACATCATCGCCACGCTGCGCCCGACGACCTCGCTTGACGTGGGCGACGATCTGGCCGAGTTTTTGGAGCCGTTCGGCGCGTATAAGCACTACCTGGAACCGCTCGCGCCGTCCGATGCCGAGCGGCTGGCCGCCGATATTTTCCACCAGGCGCACGACTCGCTCGATCCGGCGGAGCGCGACTTCATTTTGAACCAGGCGGGCGGCCATCCGGGCTTGATCCATGCCGTCGCCCACGTGGTCATGGAGGTCGAATCCGGCGCGCCCGTGACGTATACCGAGCAGGCGCTGCAGGTGGCGAATGATGTGCTGGGAAATCACCGGCTGGTCCGCAGTGAGATGATCAAGCTCTGGAACCAGCTTGTGCCTGCCGAGCGCGAATGGGCGACGCTCGTTGCGACCCAGGGTGTGGATGCGCTTTCGGATGTGGAACGCACGGCGCTGCTGGCGCGCGGCGTGCTCGTCAGCGATGATCAGGGGCCGCGTCTGTTCGGGCGGCTGTTTGAAAACTACGCTCGGCGGCAGCGCCTGATCCAGCAGGAAGTCCCGGCGGGTGTATGGGTCGATATTGACGCAGGTGTGGTGTGGGTCGATGGACGGCGCGTTGAGGCGCTGACCGACCTGGAATACCGGCTGCTGCTGCTGTTATATGGCCGTCTGGACAAGATCTGCGACAAGTATCAAATCGTGGATACGGTATGGGGCCAGGAATACATGGGCGAAGTGGATGACGCGCGGATCGAAAAGCTGGTCAGCCGCTTGCGTTCCAAGCTCGAGCCGGACCCGTCCAAGCCCCAGTTCATCAGCACGATTCGCGGACGGGGGTACAAGCTCAACAGCGTTCAGAGTGCGTCGAACCTGGCATAATGCCAATACAGTTACACCATGCGTAGAACCGGTGCGGGACCGGGGGCGCTCGCAGTGTTACAGGGGCTCTGTCCAGAGAAATCTCTCTGGCTGTTGCATCGCCATCATAAACGGGTGGTACATGTTATACTGTAGGCAGTGTCGCGGTGGGGGCTGATTCGACCGAATGGCGTATCTACTTATTCCTCTGATTTGCCTCTACATCTTTCTGGCTACCGTGGTGTTTCAACGCCAACCACGGGGGTTAGCGAGTCTTGTCCTGACAACGTACCTCCTTGTTGTCGCTGTCGCCACCGCGTGCACGTTCATCATAGACACGACGCTTAATCCCGATCTGGCGCGGATTGCATTCGTCACGGTGATCCTTGCCTCGATCTGGATTTACTTCGTGCTTCTGCCCCTGACGCTGCTGGGCCTGTACTACGAATCCTGGTTCCGCCTTTACCGCGCCCGTGTGTTGGCCGCCGCCATTGCGATCAACGTCGTGAGCGATGTGATTTTGTTGGTCGGCATGGGGGGGACCTCGGTTCCGCTGGTATTGGCGCGCGATCAGGTTGGGTTTGCCCCGGCGTGGATCATCGTCGAGCTGACGCAGCTCTGGCCGCTGATCATGGTGCTGGCGCTTGCCAGCCACCTTCTGCTGATCCCGGTGCTGGTCCTGGCCCTCAAGCAGAAACGCATCCGGTTTTGGCGCACCGCGCTGCCCTTCCAGCTCATCTCACTGGCGAGCGTCCTTATTCCTATCCTGTCTCCCCTGGTGGGCTGGCGGGGTATCGCCTTCGTGACGGCGCTCGGACTTGCGCTGCCGGTGCTGTATGTCTCGATCCTGGCGCTGAAGGGGCGGCATGAAGCCTCGTTTGGCGTCCTGCTCGATTCGCTCGTGGGCGATTTCAGCGACGGTTATCTGGTGCTTGACGCGGACGATCGCGTGGTGCGCAAAAATGCGTCCGCGATGCGGTGGATCGGTGCGCGCGACTTGAGCGGGCTGGCTCCCGTTCACGCTCTGGAGCTGGTGCGCGGCTCGGATTTCGCGGAGCCTGTTGAGCGGATGCTGCGCCACGAGTTTTCCACGACCGAGTGTGAGGTCCAGCGCGGCGGCGAGGAGTATGTCGTGCGGCTGAGCCTGACGGCGATGGATCACGCCAGCGCGCCGCCCGGCACGCAGTTGTTGACCCTGCGCGACATCACCGCTTCGCGCATCCGGCACAACCTCAACGAGCGCAGCCAGGAATTGATGGCGCTCAGCGCGATCAGCGCCGACATTTCTGCCTCGCTGGAACTCGATCAGGTCATCGCGCGCGCGCTCAGTCAGGTGCTCTCGATTACGCGGCTCAATAACGCGGTGGTGTATCTGCTGGACGAGCACCAGCCCGGCATGTTGATTCTGGCGGGCAGTTCCACCGCGCCCGATAACCTCGGGTTTGCGCCGGAGACGCTCGTCATTGACGAGAGCACGGCAGGCCAGGTGATCAGGACGCACGAAACGGTCGTCACGGCCAGCACGGACGACACCGGTACGTTCAGCGCTCACCTGCGCAAGTTCAACATGCGCTCCGGCATCACCGTGCCGCTGGTGACGCGCAGCCGGGTGATTGGCGTGCTCCAGTTGGGCAGCGAGCAGGCGCACAACTTCGATCAGGTCGAGGTGGCGATGCTCAGCAGCGTCGCGCGCCAGATCGCAGTCGCCATCGATAACGCGCGCCTGCACAGCCAGGAGCGCCATCAGCGGCAGGTCGCTGAAGCGCTGCGCGAGGTCGCCAGCATCCTCAGCAGCATGAAGCTGGACGAGGCGCTGCAAGCCATGCTCCAACGCCTGAGCACGATCCTCGACTTCGACCGCTCGACGGTGCTGCTCCTGGCCGAGCCGGGGCGGCTGCGCATCCGTGCCTATCACGGTTTTACCCCCAGCTCGGACGACAAACCGCTGTCGGACGTGCGGATCGAGATCGCCCGCTACCCGTACATGCTGCAAATGTTTACCCAGCGCGCGCCGCAGTTGGTGTCCGATACGGTCAGTGACGCCCAGTGGATTCATACCGGCTATCACCACGGCTCGTGGATTGGCGTCCCGCTGATCATCCACGATCAGGTGCTGGGCTGCCTGAGCATTGCCCACACCCATCCCGGCCACTTCACGGATGCGGATCTGCAAATTGCCACGGCCTTTGCCGGTCAAACGGTGATCGCGGTCGAAAACGCGCAGTTGTTTGAAAACGAGCAGCAGCGCCGTTTGCAGGCCGAAATGCTTCAGCACGCCTCGTACGATCTCGTATCCAGCGCTGATCTGGACAGCGCGCTCAGCCTCGCGCTGAACACGCTCAACGAGATGCTCGATTTCGATCAGGCGCATATCGGCCTGCTGAGCGACGACAACCGCCAGTGGACGCTGCGCGCGATTTACCCGCCAGCGACCCCGCTGCCCGCGGAAACGACCGTATCGCTCTCGGTGTATCCGCTCAGCCAGCGCATCTTCGAGACGAAGCGCGGCATCCTGGTCACCGACACGCGCCAGAATCGCTGGTGGCGCACGGGCCAGTTCAGCTACCAGGAAGTGCGCTGCTGGATCGGTGCGCCGCTCGTCGTGCGCGACAGCGTGATCGGCTTCCTGCACATCGACAGCTACGAGCCGCATAAGTTCACCACCGACTCGTTCCAACTGGTGCAGACCTTCGCCAATCAGGTGGCAGCGGCGATCGAAAACTTCCGTCTGCTCGAAGAAGCCAGCCGCCAGAACCGCGCCCTCAGCGCGCTGAACACGATCCTGGCCGCCAGCAACGAGGTGCTGACTCAGAACAACCTCGTGGTGGTATCGCTGGAGCGCGTGCTCGAAACACTCAACATCAGCGGCGGCACGATCCACCACCGCGATACGGCGACCAACGAGCTGCGCCTGCTGGCCGCTTCCGGCTTGTCCGACGAGATCCGCGCGCGGCTGGCCTGCGTGCCCGATGCCGCCGCGCTGCCGTCGATTCGGCTGGCGGATGGGCAGACCATCACCTTCTACAGTGTGCCGCTCGTCTCGCACGGGACCGGCATCGGCCTGTTGAGCGTCTGCGAGCCGGAGACGCCTTTCAGCGCCGAGGTCAAACATCTGCTGGCGAACATCGGCCAGCAGCTTGGCGTGGTGATGGATAACGCCGTGCTCTTTGAAAATACCCTGCGGCGGGAAGCGCTCTCGACCGATATGGGGCGGCTGGGGCTGGCGATCAGCTCACAGCTTGACAGCGTCGCGGTCCTGAACCTGATCTGCCAGGAAAGCGCGGGCGTGTTCGGCGCGCAGGGCGCGTACCTGTGGCTGATCGAAGGCGACCGGCTGGTGGGGGCGTCGGCCCACGGGCCGGGCGCGGAGCGTTTTGTCGGCAGCAGCAGCTCGCTCGAAGATGAGACGCTTCTGCCGTCCTACGTGATCCACCAGTGGCGGCCCCATTTCGTGAACCGCGTGGCCCAGTCCACCATGCTGCCGCCCGAATTTATCGAGATGACGCACGCCCAGGCCGTGATCGCCGTGCCGCTGGTCAAGGCCGAAGTGCCCATTGGCACGCTGCTGTTGGTGAACACCGAAAACCCGGACGCCTACGCCGACTGGCTGACCGAACAGATCCGGTTGTTGGGCGTGCAGGCCGCGCTGACCATTCAGAACGCGACCCTGTTCGATGAGATTCGCCACCATCTCGATCAACTGCGGCTCGTCAACGAGGTGGGGCGCTACGCGACGGCGATCCTCAGCCTGCCGAACCTGATCGAAGGCGTCGCGCGCAAGCTGTTTGACATCCTGCACTACGACGTGATCGGCCTGCTGCAAGTCGAAGACGACCAGCTTGTCATCCATTCGCTGTTCATGGGGCGCAGCGCCGTTTACGTGGACGGCTCCCTGGACAGTTATTACCTGTCCGAAGACGGCGTGGCGTGGCAGGCTATGCAGCAGAGCGAGCCGGTGCTGCAAAACCGCATCTCCAGCGACCTGACCGCGCAGAACGGCAGCGGGACGGGCGAGCGCTGCTCGCTAGGCATTCCGCTGATCGTGGCCGACGAGGTGATCGGCGTGCTGATCGTGGAGCGCCAGCGCCACTTCAGCATCACGCCCGAGGACCTCAACGTGCTGGAACCGCTCGCGGCGCAGCTTGCGATCTCGGTGTCCAACGCGCGCCTGTTCGAGCGCGTGCGCCAACAGACGTTGGAGCTTGAAGCGCGCGTGGTCGAGCGCACGTCCGAGATCCGCGAGCAGCAGGAGCGCACCGAGGCGATCCTGCGTTCCGTGGCGGACGCGGTGATCGTCTTCGACCTCAGCGGCCACGTCGTGCTGACCAACCCCATGGCGAACCAGTTGTTCGAGCAGCACGACCTGAACATGGACCTCAGCCTGCGCATTCGTGCGCTGGTCAACCGTGTGCTCTACAACGAGACGGAGACGAACGACGCGACCGAGATCATCGAGATCGGCAGCGCCGCGCTTCAGGCGAAGGCGGCGCGCGTGCTCGAAGGCGACCAGACGCTCGGATCGGTGGTAGTCCTGCGCGATATTTCCCAGCTTCAAGAGCTGGATCGCATGAAGGATCACTTTGTCTCGAACGTCTCGCACGAGCTGCGTACGCCGCTGGCGAACCTCAAGCTCTACCTGTCTCTGCTTCAGCAGGGCCGCCCGGAGCGCCGCGCGAGCTACCTCGAAGTGATGGGGCGCGAAGTGGAGCGCCTCGAACGCCTGATCGTGGAGCTGCTCGATCTGTCGCGCTTGCAAAGCGAGCAGCGCGCCGAGCGCCCGCAGGTCCGTCAGGTGGTGGACGTGCAGGCGGTGATCAATACCGTGGTGCAGAACAACATCGCCTGGGCCGAAAGCGCCGAAGAAGAGCTGCGCTACGAAAGTTTGAACGGCGGACTGCCAATGGTCTATGGTGATCCCGACCAGTTGGTACGCGCCCTGACCAACCTCGTGAGCAACGCGATCAACTACACGCCGCCAGGGGGACAGATCCTCGTGCGAAGCGCCGTAGGGCGCTCCGAGCAAGGAGAACCGGAATGGGTTATTATTGAGACGGTGGATACCGGGATTGGTATCCCTGCCGATGAGATTCCAAATATCTTCGACCGGTTCTATCGGGGGTCCAATGTCAATCCGAATGTGCCTGGCACGGGACTGGGACTGGCGATCATCAAAGAGATCATGGGGCTTCACGGCGGCAGCATTGAAGTCGAAAGCGAACAGGGGCGCGGCAGCACCTTCCGGTTAAAGTTGCCCGTGTACGAACCGCAAGAGCAGTCCGTGTACTGGAGGGATGGGAATGGGAACGGGTAACACCGCTACGATTTTGGTAGTGGAAGATGATATGCACCTGATGGAAGGCATCCGGGACATCCTGGAACTCAACGGCTACCGGGTGTTCACGGCCACGAACGGCGTCGCCGGGCTGGAAGTGCTCAACGCGCAGCCTAAGCCGCCGGATTTGATCGTGTCCGACATTATGATGCCGCGTATGGACGGCTACGATTTCTTCAACGCCGTGCGCGCGCGTCAAAATTGGGTGACGATCCCGTTCATCTTCCTGACCGCAAAAGGCGAGCGCGACGATATCCACCGTGGCAAGCGCATGGGCGCGGAGGATTACGTCGTCAAGCCGTTCGACGCCGACGACCTGCTGGTCGCGGTATCGGCCAAGCTCGACCGTAAGAAGCAGCTTGATAACGCCTGGCACGGTGAAGTGTCGGACATCAAGCACAACATTCTGACCATCCTCAACCACGAGCTGCGCACCCCGCTGACGTACGTCGTCGCCTATGCCGATATGCTGCACCGCGACGCCGACGATCTGAGCAAAGACGACATGCGCGCCTTCCTGCGCGGCATCAATGCCGGGGCGGGGCGGCTGCGCCGTCTGGTCGAAAACTTCATTTTGCTGGTGGAGCTTGAAACCGGCGAGGCCGAAAATACGTATAATTGGCGTAAGCGGTTGTTCAGCAGCTACGAAGCGCTGTTGTACGGGATCCAGAGCAAGTACTTCGATCTGGCGCAGGAACACGGCGTTGAGGTCGAAGTGGCGGTAGAGGAAAATCTGCTGCCCGTAGTGGTGGACCTGGATTACTTCACGGCGGCTCTGGAATGCCTGGTGGACAACGCGGTCAAGTTTTCGGATAAGCCCGGCTACCCGGTGCAGATCCAGGCATTTCAGACAGGCGACGCGGTTGCCATTGCGGTGCGGGATCAAGGACGCGGCATCCCGCCCCAGGAACTGGAGAACATTTTCGACACGTTCTACCAGATCAACCGCGAGAAATACGAGGACCAGGGAGCCGGTTCAGGGCTGGCGATCGTGGACGGCGTTGTGAAGCTGCACGGCGGGTCCGTCGATGTCGAGAGCACGTTCGGTGAAGGCAGCACGTTCGTCGTGTACCTCCCGGTAGTGAACGACGGCCTCGAAAGCCAGGCCTAAAACGCCGCACCGCGCACCTGTCAGAAGATCGTCAGGAGGCCGTCAGGGGATCCGCGTGTTTCATGTTACCATGAGGGAAAACGCGGCTTCTCAATGGCGGCGCGGCGGCTTTGCTGCGAAGACCTCCCCGGTTTACCTCGCCGCCGGACTGCATCCTGGTTTCTGCTGCTGTATTGGCCTGGCATAGCACTGAGGAGGAACTCCTTTATGGCTTCGCTGTTACAGAAGATCAATACCCTCATCTCCGCCAACATTCACGGGCTGGTAGATCAGGCGCTGGAAGCGAACTCGGTCAAGGTGATGGACGAGTACGTCCGTCAGGCCGAGCGCAACCTCGATGCGCTGGACGACTCGGCGGCAACCATTGGCGGCACGGTCAAGACGCTCAAGCGCAAGTACGAAGAGTTTGCAGCGGCGGCTGAAAAGTTGGACCGCGATATCGATACCCTCCTGGTACGTGGCAAGGCCGATCTGGCGGCGGCGGCGCAGGCGGAGTTGAACCAGAAGCAGCAGCTCGCCCAGGAATATTACGAGCAGTGGCAGTCGCAGGAGCAGGAATACCGCCGCATGCTCGACGCCAAGCTCAAGCTGGAAGCCAAGCTGACGACCATCAAGCAGGAGCGCGAACACCTCAAGGCGCTGCTGGAACTGGTCGAGGCGAAGGAACTGACCACCAAGACGGTCAAGAACCTGGACGATCTGGCCGGGGTGGGCGACGAAGACGTGCAGCGCCTGGGCGACCAGATCCGCGCCCGTCTCGACCGCGAAGAGGCGCGCCTCGAAATGGCGACCACCAACGTCCGCGATCAGATCGACGAAGCGATCGGGACCAGCGAGATCGAGCTTCAGCTTCAGGAACGCCGCCAGCGGCTCGGTTTGGGCAGCGAGGGCGGCTAGGGACATACCCGCGCTGCGGGTTCTCAACGGAAGAATCAGGGTAGGGGCGCCGCCGTGCGCCCCTATTTGGGCGTCCCTGCGTCACCCGGCGCAGCCGCCCTTCACCGAAAAGGGTGACGTATGTCGAAAGCCAAAAACGATCTGCGCGACCGCGCCTGGGGCGCGATCGTCAGCACGGCCTTCTTCAGCTTCGAGAGCGCGGTGATCATCGCGCTGGCCCTGGTCCTGTTTGGCCTGGGCTATGCGCCGTTTGGCTTCTGGGAAAACTGGTACTGGCTGGTGTTCGGCCTCGTGGCGGAAACCGCCTACATGATCGCCACCATCTCCGATCCGAACGCGGCGGCGAAAGCGGTCGATCACATGCTCTCCGACCGTTTCGATCCCGGCGACATCCGTAACCTGATCGCCCGCGACCGGCTCAAGCGCGCGCTGGAATATCGCCGCCTGATCGAAGAAACCGCCCACCAGCGCGGCGGCGCGATGCGCGTCAGCCTGCAGCAGACCGCCGACGAAATCACCGACTGGATCGAGCAAATTTACCTGCTCGCGCGCCGCATGGACGCCTTCGAGGAAAACGCGATCATCAACCGCGACCGCCGCATGGCCCCCCAGGAACTGACCACGATGCGCCGCCGCCTGGAAGTGGAAAGTGATCCCGGCGTCAAAGCGGAACTTGAAGAGGCGATCCAGACCAAGGAAGCGCAGATCGCCAACCTGCGCAGCCTCGAAAACTCGATCAAGCGCGCCGATATCCAGCTCGATCACACCCTGTCGGCGTTGGGCACGGTTTACGCGCAGGTGCAGTTGATCGACACGAAAGATACGGACGGCGCCCGCGCGCAGCGACTCCAACAGGAGATCAAAGACGAAGTGCTTTCGCTGCAAGACACGATCTCGGCCATTGACGAGGTGCAGAGCTACACCGCGACAGGCCGTCGTTAGCCGGGCGATCCCGTGACTGGTTTGTCCACCCTTCCCGACGGCTACCGCATCACGCGCGCCACGCTGCTCGATCTGCGGGCCATCCACGCGCTGGAGCGGCGCATCTTCCCGCGCGACGCCTACCCGTACGCCGATCTTCTGTTATTGTTCCTGTGGCCCAGCATCATCAACCTGAAGATCGTCGCGCCGGACGGATCGCTGGCCGCGTTTGTCTCCGCGATCCGTTCGCCGCTGCGTGCGCGCGGCTGGATCATCACCCTCGGCGTGCATCCGAAGCACCAGCGGCAGAGCCTGGGTCGCGTGCTGCTGGCCCGCGCCGAACAGCGCCTGCGCGAGCCGTACGTCCGCTTGACCGTGCGCGAAGGCAACGTTCCCGCGCTGACCCTCTACCGCCACACCGGCTATACCATCATCGAGCGCCGCCCCGGTTACTACCGCGATGGGGAAACGGGTCTCGTGATGGAAAAAGAGATCCCCGCGTCGTGACCTCGCCCGCGAAGCGCCCGGCCTGCCTTCCTCTGATGGCCGCTTGACCGCCGGTTGCACTAAAAACTGGTAGATGCCCCACCCCTTTGCTGATCGAGTGTTTGAGGAGTGTTACGATGCAGCGATGGATTGTTGGGGTGGCGCTGGCGGATTGCGCTCGATGATGCGGGCGGCGCGACCGTCGCGCTGCTGGGCAGCTTGCAGGTGGGCGGAGCCGTGCTTGTCCCACCTCTCTATCAGAAACGACCTGCCGTGCTTTCGCCATGAAAGCGTACCGATTTATCAGGGGGTGAAATGCGATGAATACCTATGTGGTCCTCATACGCGGCATCAATGTCGGCGGCAAAAACAAAATCCCGATGAAGGAGCTAAAACGTTACCTTGAGGAGCAGGGATTCGAGAACGTCGTCACCTACATCCAGAGCGGAAACGTGATCTTGAAGTCGGATCTCGACGCCAAAACGGTGGGCTCCCAGATCGAAACGTTGTTGGTCGAAAAATTTACGCTGGACAGCCCCGCGATCAACGTCCTGGTGCTGACCCGCGCGCAGTTCCAGGCCGTTGTCGAGAACAAGCCCGACGGTTTCGGTGAAGAACCGGACACTTATCACAGCGACGCGATCTTTTTGATGGGCGTGGAGTCGGCCCAGGCGATGCCGGTGTTCGATCCCCGCGAAGGCGTCGATCAGGTCTGGCCGGGCGAGGGCGTGATCTATTCGCAGCGTCTCAGCGCCCAGCGCACCAAAAGCCGGTTGAACAAAATCATGGCCTCGCCGCTCTACAAGTCCATGACCATCCGCAACTGGAACACCACGACGAAGCTGCTGGACATGCTGCAAGAAATCGACGCGGCCTCAGAATAATGCGCGCCAACCGGGAGGGGGCGTACCGCGTGGTACGCCCCTTTTGGCGTCCGGTGGTCAACTGCCGGTGCCGCCCCACGCCAGCGACCATACTGGCCCCGGCGTCTCGACCTGCACCGTGGTGCCCAGCCCCAGATCCGCCACGATCAGCGTGCCGCGCGCACGGCCCTGATCGTCGTAGCGCGTATCGCGCAGCCCGGCGACGACCAACTGGGTGCCCATCTGGCCCGCCAGGCCCAGCAGCGGCTGGTCCGCGTACGCGCCGGTCGCGCTGCCGAACGCGGGATCGTACGGTCCGGTGATGGTCGGCGCAGCCAGGACGCGCAGCAGCTGCGGTCCCAGGCCGGGCGCGGACCCGTACAGGATCTGCCACTGCCCCGCTGGATTCTGCCGCACGTCAAAGACCGGGTACTGCATCCCCAGGATCGTCTGCGCGACGGTCGGCGCGGACAGGTCCGCCAGATACAGGCCCGGCGTCTGGTAGCCGAACGAAGCCGTCCACGCTGCCACGCGATTCTCGTCCACCCAGCGCGCGCCAGTCCCGGTGAGCTGGCTCAGCTCGGTCAGCGTACCGCTGTCGATGTCCACCACGCCGAAGATGCTGCCTTCGTACAGGCCCACCGTCACCAGCAGCCGGGTGCCCTCTGGCGACCAGCGCGGATCGAAGTACACGTGAATGGCCTGGATGTTCTGCTCGTTGAAGTTGTTCTGGATCAACAGGCGCGGGGCCGCGCTGCCATCTGCCGGGACGAGCCACATGCCGCGCGCATCGCTGAACGCGATCTGCGCGCCGTCCGCGTTCCACGCGAGGCTGATCCGCCCGTTGTCCGTCTGGATCTGGGCCAGATCGCTCGTGCTGCCATCGCTCACCATGACCACGCTCAGCGTGCCCCCGACGATGATCGCCATGCGATCCTGCCCCGGCGCGACCGCATACGCGGCCACCGCCGTGCCCGACGCGGTCACCGGGTGGGCCGCCGATCCGTCCGCCGGAAGCTGCCACACCTGATCGATGTCGTTTTCGTCTTGCACCAGGAAGTACAGGCTGTCAGGCAGCGGCGTGCCCGCGACCGTGGGCGGCGGGACGGGCCCCCACGCAAACGCGATCGTTCCCGCCGTACTCGGCACGACCTGCCCATCGCTCAGTCTCACGCCGTCCGGCGTCAGTGTAGCCTCGGCGGGGGCGGGGACGGCGCTCGGCGTCGCAGCAAGCTGCACGCTGGTCCAGCGCTCGTTTTCCCACTTGAACGCCCGCAGGCCGCCGCTGCTGCCCGTCACGGCCCACGTATCCGGCCCGGCCCAGGTCACGCTGTCCCACGGGCCGCCTGGCACGGTCTGGATGTCGGCCATGCTGTCACTGCCGCTCAGCCGCGCGATGCGCACGCCCTCCGGGACTAGATACGCGATCATGGCCACGTCCTCCGCCCAGGCGATGGTCGGCCCTGTGGCGCCTTCGGGCGGCAGCCCGGCCTCGAAGTCGAGCACGTAGCCGCTGCCGCTCATCCGGTCGCTGACGATCGTCAGCGGGCCGTTGGCGGGCGTGCGGTAGACGTACCACGCCCCGTCCGGCGAAATGGCGAAGTCGGCCACGGGCTGACCGACGGGCGAAACGGTCGTCTGCTCGCCCGTGACCGGATTGATGGCAATGAGCTGCTGCTCGGAGGTCAGGATATAGAGCGGCGCGGGCAGCGGGAAAACCGGTTCCTGGGCGCGCGCGGGCAGCGGCGCAGCCAGCAGGGCGATCAGAATCAGCGAGATGAGAAACGGGCGCAGGCGGTACATGTCTGGTCCTTTCCTTCATGAAAGTCTTGCATGCAGTATAACAACGCTGTGTTTACCCCTGCCAACTGCGCGCCCTGCGCCGGAGGCACGTTTTCCATCCTGTTGGCCTGCTCCGCACCCCTGCCGTTCCGCCGCATTGGGGCGCGATTTTCGCGGTGAAGGAACGCGTCCGGCGTGGTAGACTATCGGCCTTATGGATACTCATTTGGCAAGCTCACGGCTCGATCCCGATCATGTGCGTATCCAGCGCGGCGCGGAGCCGTTTCTGCTGGACGGTGGCGAGGTAGGCTGTGTATGCACGCACGGCTTCACCGCCTCGCCGGAGGAAATGCGCTGGTTGGCGACCTACCTCCACGATCGCGGCCTGACGGTGTATGTGCCCCGGTTGGCCGGGCATGGCACGCAGCCCGCGATCATGCGCCGCCAGCACTGGCTGAACTGGTACGAGGACGAGTTGGACGCGATCGCGCTGCTGCGCGCGCGCTGCCGCCAGGTGTTCGCGGTGGGCCTGTCGATGGGCGGGCTGCTCAGCCTGCGCGCAGGGGAGGATGGGCTGGTGGATGGCGTGATCGCGCTGGCGGCTCCGGTGTTCATCGAACAGCGCGCGGCGCGTTTTGCCCGGCTGATCGATTTCGTCCGGCCCTATACGCGCAAGGGCGATTGGCCCGGCGCGCTGGACGAGGCCGTGCGGGCGGCGCAGCGGGCGCTGGGCCTGGACGATTATGGCCGTCTCGATTACGGCATCCGGCCCACGGCCTCCGTGGTGCAGCTTTCCGCCCTGATGCGCGACGTGCGCCGCCGCCTGTCGCAGCTGACCGCGCCGCTGCTGCTGGTTTATTCGCGCGCGGACGATACCGCGCCGTACGCCAGCCTGGACTATATCGTCCGGCACGTGCGCAGCGCCGACGTGGTGCAGCACACCCTGGAACGCAGCGGCCACGTGCTGACGCAGGACGTCGAGCGCGACACGGTGTACCGGCTGGTCTGGGAGTTCCTCCAGCCGCGTCTGGATGGATAGAAAAACCAGGGCGGGTTAGAAACCCGCCCCTACAAGCCTTGTTGGGCACTGCCTGTCTCCCCTCTCCAGCCCAGACTGGAGAGGGGCCGCGGGTGAGGTCGCGGTGATGACTGGATTATTTTATTCAACTGCATCTAACCCGCCCCTACAAAACCTGTTGGGCGCTCTGCTTGTCTCCCCTCTCCAACTTGATTGGAGAGGGGCCGGGGGTGAGGTTTCTTGCTTGTCCAACCGCATGAATCCACCCCAGGTTTACCGGATATGAGATCGACCCGCAGCGTGCGCCGCTGCCCTGTGTTTGTGCTCTTGTTTCTGGCTAACCGCTAACCGCTGCTCGCTGGTTCTTGCTCGCTGCAAAAGGATGTCCGTGTGCTGAATCTCTGGCGCGACATGGGACGCGACACCCGCTGGGTGATGGTGTCCTACTGGCTGTGGGGCGTGGGCGAGGGCCTGTGGCTCTACATGCAGCCGCTCTACGTGAAATCGCTGGGCGCGACGCCCGCGCAAACCGGCGTCGTGCTGAGCATGTGGGGCATGGCGCGCCTGATCTTCATTCTGCCCGTCGGCATCCTGGCCGATCGCTCCTCGGCGCGGCGTTTGATGCTGCCCGGCTGGTATACCGGCCTGGTCGGCGTGCTGATGATCGCCATCGCGCCAGACTGGCGGTGGGCCATTCCCGGCTTTTTCCTGTACGGCCTGTCGGCGGTGGCGATTCCCATCACCAACCTGTACCTGACCCAAAGCCTGCGCCACGATCCGACGCGCAACCCGACGCTGCCCATCCAGGCGTCGCTGACGGCGCTGTGGGCGGCCTATTCGGCGGGGCTGGTCGTGTCGCCCACGGTCGGCGGCCTGATCGGGGACGCGATCGGTCTGCGCGCCGTGTTTATATGCAGCACGGTTGGCTTCGCGCTGAGCACCGCGGCCATTCTGCGCACGACCGATTACCCCGCGCCCGTCCGGCCCGCCCACGAGCACACCAATCGCGCCGCGCTGCGCCAGTGGCCGCTGCTGTCGCCGTTCATCCTGGTGACGCTGGTGTTCGTCGCGCTCTATCTTGGGCAGACGCTGTCGTCCCAATACCTGGAAGAAGTCGATCGCTTCTCGCGCGCGTCGATCGGCGCGTTCGGATCGCTCAACGCGCTGGGCACGGCGGTCATCAGCCTGGGGTTGGGCGGCCTGTCGTCGTGGCGGGCGTTTTTTGCTAGCCTCTTACTTGTAGCACTGTCGTTCGTGCTGCTGCTGGTCTCCGGCGCGTGGCCGGTGGTCGTGGTCGCGTACTTCCTGCTCGGCGCGTATAATGCGGCGCGACCGCTGGCGGTGAGCATCATCAGCGAGCGCGTGCCGGAGCATCTACGCGGCACGGCCTACGCGCTGGTCGATACGCTGGCCGGGCTGGCCTATCTGCTGGGCAACGTCGCGGCGGGCGCGCTCTACGGCATCGATCCGCGCTGGCCGTTCTGGGCGGGCATCGCCGGGATCGTCGTGTCGTTCCTGTTCGCGCGGCTGATCCCGCGCCTGTCGCCGGAGCGGAACCCGGAAGCTCATGCTGCGTATATTTCAGTAGAACCCGAGGTAGAATAGACCCACTGGAATGAGGCGAATAGGTATGGCAAAACAAAAGCAGTCCAACTACGATCCCGACCTGCTCACGCGATTGTTCAATAACGTGATCCTTTCCGGTCGGCTCCTGCTCGACCGCCGTGTCAGCGCCGGGGCCAAGCTGATCCCGCTGCTGGCGGCGCTGTATATCCTGTCTCCCATCGACCTGCTGCCGGACGTGCTGCTGCCGTTTGGCATCGTGGACGACCTGGGCGTGCTGGTGTTCGGCTTGCAGATGTTCATTCACAACGCGCCGCCCGCCGTGATCGCTGAATATCGCGGGCAGGTCCCGCCCGCGGAGGGAACCAAAAGCAAGCGTAAGGTGAAGCGCGAGCAGGATCAGAACGTCATCGAAGGCCGTTACGAAGTGAAGGACGAGTAAGTGGCTTTCCTGTACCTGATCCGTCATCCACGGACGCAGCCTGACCCGGCGGTTCCGGCCTCGCAGTGGCAGCTCAGCGACGAAGGCCGCGCCCAGGTGAATGCGTTGGTCGGTGCGCGCTTCTGGCAGGGCGTCAGCGCCGTGTATACCAGCTACCAGTATAAGACGACGGTTGTGGGCGAAGCGGTGCGCGCCGCCCACAACATCCCCTATACCCCTATCGAGGGGCTGGATGAAGCGCGGCGCGATGAATGGGTCCCGGCGGAAGGATTCCGCGCGGCGCAGGCGGCTTTTTTCTCGCGCGTGTATACGGCGCCGCTGCCTGGTTGGGAATCGGCCTACGCGGCCCAGACGCGGTTTTCCGCCGCGATGGACCACGTGCTGTCGCGTCACAGCATGTCCGATACGCTGGCGGTGGTGTCGCACGCGTCCGTGCTGACCCTGTACGTGGCCTACCTGCTGCACGAAATGCCTTCCTACGAGGCCTGGAGCACGCTTGGCTTTGCGGACATCATGACCCTCGACCGCGCCTCGCTGCGCCCCATCACCGGCTTTCTGGAAGCGCCTTACGCCGGATTGCCCTATACCGTAAACCGCCACCTATGAAAATCGGCATCCTGTCGGACACGCATAACAACGCGGCCAATACGCGGCACGCGCTCGATGTCTTCCGCGAGCGCGGCGTCGAGCGCCTGATTCACTGCGGCGACGTGACCAACGCCGAGACACTGCTGCTGTTCGCGGGGTGGAACGTGACGTTCGTGTGGGGCAACATGGATTCGTCCCGCGACGAGCTGATGGCCGCCATGCGCATGATTGGCGCGCCGCGCGCCCAGTACAGCGCCACGATCAGCGCCGGGGAGTGTCTCATCGGCGTGACGCACGGCCACGACTTCGGCATGTTGACCGGGCTGATCATGGCGGGCAAATACACCTACGTCTGCCACGGCCACACCCACGAACGGCGCAACGAGTTCCGGCGGCCCTACAGCGTGCGCGTGATCAACCCCGGCGCGCTGGGCGGAAGCTGCCCGCAGTCCCGCTCGATCTGCTTGCTGGACACGGACGCCGACACCACCGACTTCATCGAATTCCCCGACATGCGCTAGTAGTCCGACAAGTTTAAATTGACGGGAAAATAGGGCAGCAAACGGGTGCTCATGCAGCCTGTAGGGGCGGGTTAGAAACCCGCCCGGTAGGGGCAATTCATGAATTGCCCCGACAAAACTCCGTTGGGCGCTGCTTGTCTCCCCTCTCCCATTGATTGGAGACGGGCCGCGGGTGAGGTCTGCCGTTGCTGTTGCGCTTGCTGACGACCACCCTCAGCCCCGACTATCTGAAACCGGGCGGAGTAAAGTACAATAAAGGTCGGTTTGTGGAGGCGAAAGGATTTGTCACGATGCCCGAACGCATCCTGGTCATTGAAGACGAAGCACGCATCGCGCAGTTCTTGAAGCGCGGCCTGATTTACGAAGGCTACCGCGTGGATGTGGCTTACGATGGCCCCAGCGGCCTGGAGATGGCGCGCGATATGCCGCCCGATCTGGTGATCCTGGACTGGATGCTGCCCGGTCTTGACGGCATCGAGGTCTGCCGCCGGTTGCGCGCGGCGGGCGACGTGCCGATCCTCATGCTGACCGCCAAGGAAGAAGTGCAGGATCGCGTTCAGGGGCTGGACGCGGGCGCGGACGATTATCTCGTGAAGCCTTTCTCCTTCGACGAGCTGATGGCGCGCATTCGCGCCCTGTTCCGGCGCAGTACCCCCTCGTCGCGCCCGGAAGTCCTCAAGTTCGGCGACCTGACGCTGGACACCGGCACGCATCGCGCGCAGCGCGGCACGCGCTTCATCGATCTGACTGCCAAAGAGTACGAGCTGTTGGAGCTGTTCATGCACAACCCGCGCCGCGTGCTCACCCGCGAGATGATCTTCGACCGCGTGTGGAGCTACGACTTCGGCGGCGAGAGCAACATCATCGAGGTGTACGTGCGCTATCTGCGCCAGAAGACGGAAGAAAACGGCGAATCGCGCCTGATCCATACCGTGCGCGGTGTGGGCTACGTGCTGCGCGAGGAGTAGCGCCCGGCGTTTGAGCAGCCGCCATCTGTCCCGCCGGGGTCAGCGGCGCGCCTCAAGGGAGCAGCGGGGCCGGATCGCGCCCGCGCTGCTGTGACGTGTAGCGAACTCTCATCACACGTTAACCTTCAAATGCTACAATTTTGCCGACATCAACCGCTGCCTGCCGGTGGCATCGAGTGGTTACTGACGGCCTTATGACGATTCGCACGCGCCTTACATTTCTCTACTCCAGCTTGCTGGCAATCGTCATCCTCATGTTTAGTACCGCAACGTCCGGCATTTTGAACTGGACCCTGCGGAACCAGGTGGATGAGAGCCTCTATAAAGCGCTGGGTGATATGCAGACCAGCGCGCTCACCAGCAGCTCCCAAAACGGCAACAGTTGGATGGCCTGGAAGTTCAACAACCTGCTGTCGTCGGGCGTGTTCGTGCAGATCTGGAGCCACGACGAGCAGTCGCAAGAGCCGTACCTGTATGAAACCTCCCTGAGCATGGGCAACGATCTCGCGCTCGATCCCGCCGTGCTGACCAGCAACGATCCCGTCTACAGCGACGTTTACGTGCGCGGCGCGCATCTGCGCGTGGCGGCCTCGCCGCTGCGCATCGGCGGCGACCTGTACGGCTATATCCAGGTGGCGACCTCGCTGCGCACGGTGGACGCGGCTATCGACCGCCTGCTGAAGATCATGCTCATCAGCGGCGCGTTCACGCTGCTGGCGTCGCTGCTGCTCGGTGATCTGCTGGCGCGGCGCGCGCTCAAACCGATCGAGACGATCGGAGAAACCGCCCGCCAGATCACCGCCGCCGACGACCTGGGCCGCCGCATCCCCAACCACGGCCCCCAGGACGAAATTGGCCGCCTCGCCACTACCTTCAACCAGACGCTAGAGCGCCTCGAACAGCTTTTTAACGTGCAGCGCCGTTTCGTTGCGGACGTCTCGCACGAGATGCGCACGCCGCTGACCTCGATTCAGGGCAACCTGGACTTGATGCGCCGCATCGGCTACGACGAGGAGGCGATGGAGGCCATCGAGAGCGAGTCGCGGCGCATGACGCGGCTGGTGGACGATCTCCTGCTGTTGGCGAAGGCCGACGCCGGGCGGCTTCCGCTCGATCAGGGCGTGGTCGATCTCGATACGATGGTGCTGGAAGTCTATAACCAGGCGCAGATGCTGGCGCACGGCGTCGCGCTGCACCTGGGCGATCTCGATCAGGCGCAGGTTTTGGGTGACGCGGACCGGCTGAAGCAGCTTTTGCTGAATCTCGTCTCGAACGGCTTGAAATACACGCCCGAAGGTGGCTCCGTGACGATCTCGCTCGCCCGTGACGGCGACCGCGCGCTCGTGACCGTCTGCGATACGGGCATCGGCATCCCCGAAACGGATCTGCCGCACATCTTCGACCGCTTCTACCGCGTCGATAAGGCCCGTTCGCGCGCGCAGGGCGGGACCGGGCTGGGCCTGTCCATCGCCAAGTGGATCGCGGACGCGCACGGCGGCGATCTGGACGTGACCAGCCATGTGGGATCCGGCACGACCTTCACGCTGTGGCTGCCGCTGGTTCATCCGGTCGTGCCGGACGTCGAACCCGACGACAGTCCGGCGCGCAGGCGCACGCGCGTCCCCCGGTTCAGCCGTCCCTAGAGACTGTTATGCACTTTTCGAGGGAAAAAACTGGTTTCTCATACTCTCGTGAACCTGCGAACTGTAGGGGCGGGTTTCAAACCCGCCCGGTTTTCCCCCCTTCCCTCCGCTTGCGTGGGGGACGGGTATAGGGGATGGGGGACTATAAGTTCATAACATGCTCTGAGCCCCTGCAAAGCCCATTCCCAATTACGGTCTTGTAATTCACCCAAATCTTACCTGCCCGTTACACATCGTTTACATTTTTTGTTAAGACTTACATAGGAAAGATGGTCAATTCTCGGAGGAAAAAACTGTGCGTACTGGAAGTTTGATAGCAAGAACGACAATCATTGTCACAGCGGCGCTCGCGTTGATGGTTGGCGCGCTGGGACTATCGGGATCGGTGAACGCGGCTGAGCAGACGCCTGTCACGATGTCGGCGCAGCAAACCGGCAGCGCGTGGCTTGGCGTCGGGGTGCAGGACTCGCCCGATGGTGTGCTCGTGATGGAAGTTGCTAATGGCTCGCCCGCCGATGAAGCCGGTGTGCGGGTGGGTGACGTCATCACCATGATCGATGACACCGAGATCGACAGCGTGGATACGCTGCTGTCGGTGCTGGCGGACTACGCGCCCGGTGACGAGATCACCCTGACCACGACCTACCACGATGTCGAGAGCGAGCACGCAGTCACGCTGACAGAGCGTCCTGCTGATCTTGAGACGCAGCCCACCACGCCCAACCAGCCGGATCAGGGCTTTCAGTTTGGCGCGCTGGACTTCCTGGGCCTGAACCTCACCGCGCAAGCGGACGGCTTGCACGTCAACTCGATCGCAGCCGATTCACCGCTGGCGGATTCCGGCCTGCAAGAAGGCGATGTGATCACCAGCATCGGCGGTCTGTCGGTGAGCGAGATCAGCAGCCCGCGCGACGTGATCCAGATGCTCATGCAGGGCGGTACGCTGGAAGTCGTCGTCGAGCGCGACGGCGCGGAACAGACGCTTGAGATCGCGCTGCCCGGCCTGGGCGATATCGAAGTCCCCGACATGGACTTTGACTTCGACTTCGACATACACGGCATGATGGGCGACATGGGTCAGTACCTGCACGGGATGCTCGGCGTCGAGGTAACCCGGACGGATGAGGGCCTGGAACTGACCGCGCTGGACGCCAACTCGCCGCTGGCCGACCTCGGCTTCGCGGAAGGTGACGTGATCACGGCGGTCAATGGCACGGCCCTGTCCGACCTGAACCTGGAAGCCGCCCACTCGATCTTCAGCGCTGTGCAGGACGGCGAAACGGTGACCGTGACCGTGCTGCGTGACGGCGAAGAACAGACCATCGACATCGACCTGTCTAACCTCGATCTGCCCGACTTCCCCGGCCTGCACTTCGGTATGATGGGCGGCATGGGCGCGGCGATGCAGAATCGTCTGGGCGTTGAGGTGACCTGGACGGATGCCGGGCTGGAACTGACCACGCTGGACGCCGATTCGCCGCTGGTGGATCTCGGCTTCGCGGAAGGTGACGTGATCACGGCGGTCAACGGCACGGCCCTGACCGACATGGACCTCAGCGCGGTCGAGTCGATCGTCAGCGAACTCACGGACACCGAAACGCTGTCCGTGACGGTGGAGCGCGACGGCGCAGAACAGACTATCGACATCAACCTGTCCGATATCGACTTCTCACTCGGCCACATGATGCCGTTCATGGGCCACGGCATGATGGGCCAGGGCTACGGCTATGGCTACGGCATGATGCAGCCCCCGACGCAGCTTGGCGTGCAGTACCGCGTCCTGACCGCTGACGTCGCCGCTGAAGAGGGCCTGGACCTCGAAGAAGGCGCGCTGATCGAGCAGGTGTATGCGGATACTCCCGCTGCCAACGCGGGCCTGCAAGAAGGTGACGTGGTGACGGCGGTCGATGGCGAGGACGTGGACGCCGAGCATACCCTCAGCGACCGCCTGAGCGCCTACGAAGAGGGCGATACGGTGACGCTGACCGTCGTGCGCGATGGCGAGTCGCAGTCGATCGATGTGACGCTGGGCGCGCGCTCGAACGGCATGCGCTTCGAGTTCCGCAGCGACTTCGGTCGCCAGAACGGCGGTCCGTCGTTCCAGATGCCGGGCCGCGGGAACCAGAACCAGGGTCCGAACATGGGCAGTCGCCAGAACCAGCCGAACACGCCTTCAAACTCTGACAGCAACGAGGAACCGGCTCAGCCCGCGAACTCCACCGCAAGCAGCGGCCAGTCGGCCTGACCCGCCCGTTTGACCTGACGCAGTTTGTAGGGGCGTATCGCCAACGCGGTACGCCCCTTATGTTTTGCGCTCCGGAAAACCAGGGCGGGTTACAAACCCGCCCCTACAAAACTCCATTGGGCGCTGTTTGTCTCCCCTCTCCAATCCAATTGGAGAAGGACCGGGGGTGAGGTCTGCTTTTTACCCCGCGGGCGACTCCGTGCCGCCCTTGACCGCGCCGCTGTTGAACAGCGCCTCGTCTTCGGCCCTGGCGATCGCGCGCCCTTCCTCGACGTTCACGCGCGTGAGCAGCAGCCCGCCAATGATGAACAGGATGATCAGGCTGAGCACAGCGGGGCGGCTGTTGCCGAACACCGCGATCACCGCCGCGAAGATGATCGGCCCGATGATGCCCGCGAACTTCTCCATCACGCTGAAGAAGCCGAAAAACTCGCCGCTCTTGGCGCGCGGACTCATGCTGGCGTACAGGCTGCGGCTGAGCGCCTGGCTGCCGCCCTGCACGATGGCGACCATCCACGCCAGCAGCCAGAATTCGAGCACCGAGTCGATGAAGTAGCCCCAGATAGCGATCACGCTGTAGATCCCGATCGACAGCAGCACCGAGCGCTTCGTGTTGAGCGTATCGGCCAGCGCGACGACCCATCGCTTGCCCACGGTCCACGACAGCGCCAGCCCGCCCAGCTCGATCGCGGCCAGCAGCCCCAGAATCAGCCCCAGGTTGGATTCGCGCGGCGGCGGCAGGATTTCCGCGCGCCCCACATCGATGCGCGTGCCGTCGGCATCGTTGTCGGTCGCGCCCGTGTTCACCACCAGCAGCGTATGCTCGCCCGCGTCTTCCGCGTCGATCGTCAGCGCGTTGTTCCAGCGCACTGTGCGCCGGTACGCGTTCACCTCGCCCACGGCCAGATCGTCGTCGTCCGAGTCGAAGTCGTACGGTTCCCCGTCGAGGTAGGCGCGGAAGATGCCGCGATCCGGCCCTTCCGAATACAGCAGCTTCACCGACGTGCCGTGATAGGCGATCTGGTACGCCGTGCCCGGCTCCATGGCCGACAGGTATGTGAGCGCTTCGTCGTCAAATTCCGCGTCCGGCTCGAAGGTGGCCTGCCAGTCCGCGCCCGACGCCTCGAAAACGGGCGCGCCCTCGCCGGAGGTGAACGTCACGGTGCCGCGCGTCACGATGGTCTCGTCCGCGGGGCTGTACTCGCCTGTGCCCGGCACGGCTCCCACCGCCGCGTAATCGGGCAGCGACGCGCCCGTCAGGTCCTCGCTCAGCACGGCGCGGCCCACCAGCCCTACGGCGGGCAGCATGATCAGGTTCCACAGGATGAACGCCAGGAAGAACGCGCGGTTGCGCTCCGTTTTGTATGGGATGCGCCCGAAGACGAAGCTGAACGGGATGCCCACGAACTGGACCAGCAGCAGCGCCGCGACCAGTTCCAGCGTGCCGAAGCCCAGTTCCGCGCCGTAAATGACGGCGATGCCGATGATCGTGCCGATGCCGTCGTTGTAGATCAGGAAGGAGACCAGGAACTTAAACAGCTCGCGGTACTGGCGCAGGTCGCGGAAGGTGTGCCCCAGGCGGGTGAAGCTGGCCCGGATCACGCTTTCACCCGGTCCCAGCGCGGCAGTTGCGGCGGGCGGTTCCGACACGGTCACGAACAGCGGAATCGAAAATACCGCCCACCAGATCGCCACGCTGACGAACGACCAGCGCGCGCCCCATTCGGCCCCCAGGGTGAAGATCATCACGATGTTGATCGCCAGCAGCAGCCCGCCGCCCAGGTAGCCGATGGCGTAGCCCGTCGTGGACAGGCGGTCCACGTCGTCCGGCCTGGCGACGTGCGGCAGCAGCGCGTCGTAGAAGATCAGCGAGGCGGAAAAGCCGACGCGCCCGACCACAAACAGGATCGAGGCCAGCAGCCAGTCGCCCGTGCCGACCAGCACCAGCAGCCCGGTTCCGACGACGCCGATGCCCACGAACAGCGACAGGAACTTCTTCTTGCCGCGCACGATGTCCGACACGGTGCCGAGGATGGGCGAGAGGATGGCGACGATGAACAGCCCGATCGCCAGCGTGATGCTCCAATAGCCGGTCGCCGTCGCCTCGCTGGGCAGGTTCGCCCCGGCGACGGAGCTGTAATAGGCGGGCAGCACGGCGGCCAGTACGGTGGTGGCGAAGGCCGAGTTCGCCCAATCATACATGGCCCAGGCCCGCTTACGCCGCTGGTAGGTGGCGTCGTCGAGGCCCTCAAACGAATCGGTGAACACGGTGGCGGACATGCCTGCTCCTGGGTTGGGGGATCGAGTGGAAAACCGCTTCCAATCGTAGCACAAACGCCCCACACAGCGAACGATTCGCGGTTAAGGTTGTTTAATGTGAAATCGTGCGGGCGTTGGCTGTGATTAAAGGAATTTAACCCGGTGGGGCGGCGGGCAGCACGCGCAAAAACGCGCAAAAAAGAAGCGGCCCGATCGCCGGGCCGCCTCAATGTCATGCTTAAGCGGTACTGGTGCGCGGGTTAACCCGCCGGTTCGGTGGCTGCCGGTTCCACCATGGCTTCGGTTGCCATTGGCACGACCATCGCCTCGGTCGCCATTGGTTCGGCGGTCTCGCTCATCGCGGGCTCGGTGCCCTGCGGCTGGACAGGCTGCTCGGTCGGGATGTCGCCCTGCGCCACGACGCCGCACGCGATCCGGTCGCCGCTGTCGCCGCTGTTGGCCGTGCTCTCAAGAAGCTGCTCGCCTTCTTGCAGGTAGTCCGCCGGGATATTGGCGTAATTGTCCGGCCCGCTGTGCACGACGAGCGCCGAGCCGTCCGCGTCGAGCACGTCCGCGATCGTGAAGCGATCGGTGCGGAACGACATGGCGGCGGTGCCGTCCTGCATCACGAGCAGGGCGGGAAAGTCGCCTTCATGCGACGGATGCGCCGCGCCGGTCAGGTTCAGGTGCCCGCCCGCCGAGCCGAAGGGCGGATCGCCCGCCGGATCGCATTGGCCCGTTTCGTGCAGGTGGAACCCGTGGAAGCCGGGCGTCAGGTTCTGCACCTGGACGATCATGGCGATCGTGCCATATTCCTGCTCGTCGATGAAACGCACCGTGCCAACCGGGTTCCCGGCAGAGTCCGTCAACTGCGCCGATGCCGCGACCTGCATATCGCTCTGGGCGGTCACGCTGCCCGCGCCAAACCCCGTCAGGCTGGCGGCCAAAATCAGCGCGAGCGACAGCATCCACTTAGGATAGAAGTGCATCGCCGAATCCTCCTCTATAGAATTGTAGAGAATCTTGGTTGGGTGGAGCACTCGGGGCAGCTAACGCGTCCCACTTCAATACCAATACAACACGACCCTATCGGATTCCGTCTCCCCGAGTCTGACACCCACCCTCCACTTTACCGGATTCCACAGGGCCTGATATGAGGCAGGTGGCGGGTTTTGGATTGGACAGGTGGGTCATTTAGACTCGTACTACCGGCTGTGGAGCCGGACTGCGAACAGGAGGTTGGTCATGGGCAAGTTGGATGATCAGGTCGCGCTGGTGACGGGCGGCGGCACCGGGATCGGGCAGGGGATCGCCCTGGCGCTGGCCCGCGAAGGCGCTCAGGTCGTGATCTGCGGGCGGCGGCTGGGACCGCTGCAAAACACGGTCGCGCAGATCGAGTCCGAAGGCGGGCAGGCGCTGGCGATTCAGGCGACGGTGGCGGACGAGATGGACGTGGAGCGCCTGATCGAAGAGACGACCGAGGCGTTCGGCCCGGTGGATATCCTGGTGAACAACGCGGGCATCGGCGGCGGCGGTGCGATCCACAAGCACAGCATTCAGGACTGGGACCAGATCATGGGGATCAACCTGCGCGGCCCGTTCCTGATGGCGCGCGCCGTGCTGCCCTCTATGCGCGAGCGGCGGCGCGGGCACATCATCAACATCAGCTCCGAATCCGGCCTCGAATATTACCCTGGCAGCGGCGCGTACGGTGTGTCCAAGCACGCGCTGAACGCCCTCTCCGAGTACATCCAGCGCGAGAACCAGGATCTGAACATCCATGTGCACGTGATCTGCCCCGGCATGGTGATCTCCGAAATGTCCGAGGACGCGGTGGGTTTGAACAAGAACAAGTGCCTGCTGCCGGAGGATATTGCCGATCTGGTGCTGTGGCTGGTCACGCGGCGCGACAACGTGAAGATCGGTCGCCCCGTGCTGATTCAGACGATGGAAAATCCGTGGGAGTAGCGGTCTAAAAATAGAAAAGGCTGGCGGAGCGATGAAAACCCCGCCAGCCGTTAAGTCTAAGTAGAATAAACCGCGTTAAGCGTTTTTGCCCTCGACGTTCAGGGCATTGTGCACCTTGCGAACGCCCGTAATGTGCTGGATCGCCTGCCCGGCGTGGACCTTGATCGGATCGCTGCGGACGCTGCCGCGCAGGATCACCTGGCCGTTGTCCACGGCCACGTGGATCTTGTCGCCGTCCAGCCGGTCGTCGCGCACGAACAGTTCCATCACATCTTCGAGGATGCGCGCGTCGTCGCGCCGGTCGGTGGAAGGGGCAAACTCCATCGGGTCTTCGACGCGAGCCGTTTCGAGCGCGCCTGTGTCGCCGCCTTCCGTCTGCTCGTACGACTGTGCGTAATACTCACGGTCGCGCGTGCTCACCTTGCGCGGATCGTAATCGCCGCCGCTGTACTTGTAGCCAGGACCATATTCTTCCTGGTAATCGTCGTCGTGCTCGTCGTGATCGTCCCCTTTAGGGTGATATTCGGACATTGTGTCCTCCACGAATCTGTCATGTCTGTCATTTGCTGATATGCCTCCACTTTAGCCCATCCACGTCGCCGCGAAATGAGGCACGTGGCGCATTTTGGAAGCAGCCACATGGCACGGGTGCGCCTGGGCCACCCTGCCACCTATCGCCGCCGGAACCTTTTGCGCCCAACACCGTACCATCTAACAGCGCAATCAGTTAAAATGGGGACGGGCTTTTTTGGAGCATCAGGGATTCACACACCCACACATCCCCCTTCAAGGAAGGAACCTTTATGCCTCCGGCAACTTCACAGGCTGACGCTGTCGCTGCGCGCACGGCGTCCCCGCTGTTCGTCGATCACGCGGTGATCCGGCCCAGCGCGATGGCGACATCGCGCTATTGGGCGGCGGTCGTGGTTATTCTGTTGGTGGGCCTCGCTTTCCGCGCGTGGAACCTGGGCGGCGCGGACTTCTGGACGGACGAGGTGCTCACCTCGCTGCGTGCCAATGTGCCGCTCGACGAAGCGATCGATTCGATCCTCGGCGCGGGCAACCAGGCGCCCATTTATTACATGATGATGCAGGTGCTGCCGCACAGCTCGGACGTGCTGCTGCGGCTGCCCGCCATGATCCTGGGCGTGGTGAACATCGCCCTGCTGATGTTCATGATCACGCGCCTGTACGGCGATCGCCTGCTGGCGTTGGAGGTCGGCGCGCTGCTGGCGGTCAACCCGCTGCACGTGATCCTCTCGCGCACGGCGCGCTTTTATACGCTGCTGTTCGTGTTCAGCATGTTGTTCACCTACCTGTTCATCCTGCTGCTGCGCGGCCAGCGCACGCGCCGGGTGTGGATCGCGTTCTGGCTGTGCAGCATGTTTGCCTACATGACGCACTATTCCTCGCTGGCGCTGCCCGCCGCGCAGGGCCTGCTGCTGGTCGTGCTGTGGCGGCGCACGCGCGAGATGTGGATTCCGTGGGGCATCGCGCAGGCGGCGGCGGTCGCCCCGGCGCTGCTGTGGATGCTGGTGGCAACCGGCGAATACGAGCCGGTCGGCTACGTGGGTATGGCGCACCCGCCCGTGATCAGCGACCTGCCGATCACGCTGCTGAACCTGCTCGAAGGCTTCGACGGGAGCTGGTCCTGGTGGGTCGTGCCGGGCGTAGTGCTGGGCACGATCGGCATCGCGGCGGGCGTGGTCGCGCTGGTGCGGACGTGGCGGCCCCAGCCGGATCGCCTGTACTGGATCACGTCGAGCGTCGTGCCCGTGCTGGCGCTGTTCATCATGGGCATCACCGTGTACAGCAAGTACAAGGACCGCTACATGCTGCTGCTTGGCCCGTCGGTAATGCTGCTGTTCGTGGTCGGCTGGCGGTGGATTGCGCCGCGCTGGAGCCGGGCAGCGGTCGCGGTGGTCGTGCTGACGGGCGCGCTGCTGTCGGTCCAGTTGTTCACCAGCGGCAGCTACCAGCGCACCGACTGGAGCGACGCGGGGCGGTTCATGGACGAGCACTTCGCGCCGGGAGACCGCGTGCTGTTCGCGCGCACGACGACGCTGGACGCGTTCGAGCATTCGTATAAGGGCAGCGAGGACGTGCTGGACGGCGCGTTCCTGCTGACCGAAACGCCCGATACGGAAGCGGTCGAGCGCAGCGCGCCGCGGATCTGGGTGATCTACCGCGACCAGTGGGAGGACTTCCACCGGCAGGGCTGGGTGCGCGACTTCGATCCGCTGCGGCGCGGTCTGTCGGACATGTCGAACTGGCTGGTGGACCGGCAGGATCGCATCGTGGGCCAGACGTCGTTCGACGGGATCGTGATTTACGAGATGGCCCCGCTCGACTGACGGCGGGTGGCTCCAAACGGCGGATTCGGGTATGGTTTGGGCCAGATGAGTCGCGGCGCGCGGCGTCTGGCCCTTTTATGAAAACAGGAGATTGTTACCGTGGCACGCTTCGATCGATTGACCGTCCTCAATACCGTGATTGCGGGGGGCATGGTCCCGCTCTTTTACAACGCCGATGCCGACACCGCCCAGCACATCGCTGCCGCGCTCTACGACGGCGGGGCGCGCGTGTTGGAGTTCACCAACCGGGGTGATTTCGCCATCGAGGTGTTTTCGGCGCTGGTCAAGCACTGCGCGCAGGCGCAGCCTGGCCTGATCATCGGCGTCGGCTCGGTGGACGACGCGCCCACGGCGGCGCTTTACATGGCCCACGGCGCGAACTTCGTGGTCGGCCCCACCTTCAACGAAGACGTTGCGCGGGTCTGCAACCGGCACAAGGTCGCTTACATGCCCGGCTGCGGGACCGTGAGCGAGATCGCGCGGGCGGAGGAGTGGGGCGTTGAGATCGTGAAGGTGTTCCCCGGCACGGCGGTGGGCGGCCCCGGCTTCGTGAAGGATATGCTCGGCCCGCGCCCGTGGACGCGCATCATGCCGACGGGCGGCGTCACCACGGAGGAGGAGAATCTGCGCGGGTGGTTCAACGCGGGCGTGACCTGCGTGGGCATGGGCAGCAACCTCGTCAAAAAGGACTGGGTCAAGGCCGGGAACTTCGCCGCGATCGAAGACGCGACGCGCGCCACGCTCGCGCTGATCGCCGGTCTGCGCGGCGCATAACCGCGTTTCAGTCTGGCTTCAATCTGGCACTGATCGGGGCCGGGGCAGGCAAGCTCTGGCCCTTTTCGTTCCCTCGCCGTTCCCCTATGAGCCAGATGACCTATCTACCTCTCCTATGTCCAAATGCGCCACTCTCCTGATGTGACGGCGCCGCAGACGTCCTATCCTTATGAGTGTGACGTGTACCCTGCATGGATCGGCCCAGTTTTCGCCGGGCCGCGTCTGTGATGCAGTTAAAGGAGTAGTCGAGATGGAATTCAAGGATGGAACTGAAGTCAAGACGGCGGCTGGCGATAAGGTCGGCAGCATCGACCGGGTTGTGCTCGATCCCAAGACGAACGAAGTGACGCACGTCGTGGTGCGCAAGGGCTTTTTGCTGCCGGAAGATAAGGTCGTGCGCATCGAAGACATCGCCTCCTCGACCGAGGACACGGTGACGCTGCGCAGCGACATCAAAAATCTGGACGATCTGCCGCCTTACGAGGAACGGTATTATGTGCCGTGGGAAGATGTCGAAGACCGGCAGGCGCTCGGTGAAGGCCGGCCCGCGCCCTATTACTGGTATCCGCCCGCGGGGGCGGCGTGGTGGGGCACGCCCGGCTACGCCGGAAATTACGGCTACGCGCCGTACCTGACCCCGGTCGAAGTGGTGCACAATATCCCCGCTGGCACGGTCGCGCTGGAAGAAGGCGCGAAGGTCCTCAGCAGCGACGGGGAGCATGTGGGTGATGTCGAGCGCCTGTTCGTGGGCGAAAACGACCGCATCAGCCACTTCGTGATCTCCGAGGGCCTGATCTTCAAGACCAAGAAGCTGGTCCCGACGTCGTGGGTGACCACCGTGACCGAAGACAAGGTTCACCTCTCGGTCAGCTCGAAGGTGCTGGATCAACTGGACGAGTTCAAGGAATAGGATCGCGGTCTTCGCAGACGGAAAAACCAACGCGGGCGATGCTGATGCACCGCCCGCGTTGTTGCGTGCAGCACACGTCGCGGGGAATCAGTTCAGCGGCAGGTGGATGGTGAAGGTGCTACCTTTGCCCGGCTCGCTTTGCAGTTCCATACGCCCGCCGTGCAGCTCGATCAGTTCTTTGCAGATCGACAGCCCCAGCCCGGTCCCGTGGGCCATCAGCGCGGCCTGATCGGCGCGGTAGAAGCGGTCGAAGACGTACAACTGATCTTCCGGCGGGATGCCGATCCCGGTATCGGAGATACTGAGGTGCGCTTCGTGGCTGCTCCGCGCCAGCCGCACCACGATTTCGCCGCCCGGACGCGTGTATTTGATGGCGTTGCTCATCAGGTTGCGGAAGACGCGCTCGATCTGGTCGATGTCGGCGTTGACCTCGAAGGCGCTGCCGCACCCTTCCAGCTCCACCCGGAGCTGCTTCTGCTGGATCTCGCTGCGCAGCGCGGCGGTCAGCATCCGGCAGCGTGCCGCCAGATCGAACCGCTGCTTGTTCGGGTGCTCGCGGTGCGCGTCCAGTCTGGACACGCCCAGGATGTCTTCGATCAGGTCGCGCAGGACGTGCGACTGCTCCTGGATCTGCTGGAGCATCTCGCGCCGTTCCGCGTCGGTGAGACGGTCGTAGTAGGCCAGCAGCGTGCCGATCTCCAGCACGACCGTCGACAGCGGCGTGCGCATCTCGTGCGAGACGGTGGACACGAACTGGTTTTTGAGTTCCTCCAGGTCGCGGTAATAGGTGACGTCGTGCATGCCGATCACCGTGCCCAGGAACTGCCCGGTGTCGTCGCGGACTTCCGCGATGTGCGAGCGCACGGCCCGGCGCGGCACACGGCGGTAGATCGGGCAGGTGCGCTCGATCGCGCCGAAGGGCTGGTTGGGCACGAACAGCCAGCACGGCATGGATTTGTCGTCGGAATAATTGGGGCACTGCCGGACTTCGCATTCGTACACGGCCTCGTGCACTTCTTCGCCGTTGAGGCCGCCCGCAGGCATGATGAACTCGATCGAGGGCGGCAGATCGCCATTTTTCGCCTCGCCACGGAGCCACTGCCACAGAATGCTGCTGACGTGCCTGGGACCGCCCAAACTGGGCGGGTAAAACTCGAACAGGGCTTCCGCCGCCGGGTTCATCAGCAGCAGCTCGCCGCTGTGATCGAACACCAGCAGGCCGTCCGCCACGTTGTGCAGAATCGCACGGATTTGCGCCTCGCCGCGCACGGCGGCCTGATAGGATCGGGCGTTCGATACGGCGATGCCGATCTGCCGCGCGATGGCGTCGAACATGCGCAGCTCGCCTTCCTGCCACGGCAGCGCATCTTCGTGCACGACCGACAGCACACCCTGGATCTGGCTGCGCTGCCAGAAGGGGATGCTCAGCGCGTCAGGCTCCGGCCCGTCTATCGCCGGAACGGGCGCGTCGGGCTGCGCGTCGGGCCGGGGCAGCGCCTCGACCCACCCGGCATAGCGCGCGCCGGTGGGGATGCCCGTCGCGTCCAGCAGGGCGTCGCGGGGCAGGCCGTCGTATGCGACCAGATCGAGCGAGGTTTGCTCCTCGTTGATGAGGTACAGGCCCGCGCCGCGCACCGGCATGTTGTCGAGGATGATCTGGATCACGCTGTTGAGCATCTGGCCGATGTCGAGCGTGCGGCTCAGTTTTTCGATCGCCGCGTTGCGCATGCTGAGATCGAGCGTGCGCTGCGCGACGCGCTGTTCCAGCTCGGCGGAATAGCGCCGGATCTGGTCGTAAAGCTGCGCGTTTTCGCTGGCGATGGCAACCTGATTGGCGAAGGCTTGCAGCCGCTCGGCATGGACCGGCGTGAAAAAGCACGGCGTGCGGCTGTCCAGGCCGAGGAAGCCGATCACGCGGTTTTGCGTCAGGATCGGGACCGCGACGTACGAGCGGATATACGACGTCTCAGGGAGGCGGACCCACTCCGATTCTTCCGCCGTGTCGGGGATCAACAGCGGCTGCCGCGTTTCGATCATGCTGCGGAACGGCGACAGCGAGATCGGGAAGCGGACCGTTTCGAACGGCTTCAGGTCATCGTCGGGATAACCGCGCCAATACGCCAGCCGCACCTCATCCCCTTCGATCAGCATGATGGTGGCCGCATCGTGCGGCGCGACGCGCCCCACGCTGTCCAGGATGCGCTTCATCACTTCGTCCAGGTCGAGCGTGCTGCTCAGCGCCGCCGCCGTGCTGGTCAGCGCTTCGGCCAGCGCGCGCTGCTCGCGCTCGGCGTCCTCGGCCAGCTTGCGCTCGGTGACGTCCTGCGCGATGCCTTCCACCGCGACGAGTTCCCCCTGCTCGTCATAAATGGGGACCTGCCGCATTTCCAGCCAGACCGGGCGACCGTCCTGGGCCTCCACCTGCACGATATCCACCGTTCCCGCGGGCGTCATGGGCGGGTGCAGCACGGCGGCCATCTGGTTCGGGAGGTGTTCGTACAGGACTTCGGCGGGATAGCCCAGGATCTTGCTGGCAACCGGGCTGATGTAGTCCAGCTCGCGGTGGGGCTGGATCTGGTAGCGGAAGATGATGTCCGGCGACTGCTCGATCAGGCGGCGGAAGCGCTCTTCGCTTTCGCGCAGGGCCAGCTCGGCCCGCTGGCGCTCGGCACGCTCGCGCAGCGCGATGACACGCTGGGCGATCTCGATCGACAGTTCTTCCAGCAGGGCGATTTCCTGGTCGTTGAACGCGTCCGGTTCTTCGGCGTAGACGGTCAGCACCGCGAAGACACGCCTGCCATCGGACAGCGGCAGCGACAACAGCGATTTGTACCCGTGGGTTTGCGCGTCGATCTGCCAGGGCTTGAAGGCCGGATCGTTCAGGACATCTTTACAGATGACCGTTTGCTGCGTGCGGATGGCGGTGCCCGCGGGGCCGCGCCCGCGCTCGCTGTCGCTCCAGGTCACGTTAAGCTGCGCGATGTAGGCATCTCCGTGGCCCGCCCACGCGACCAGCTCCACCGATTTATGCTCGTCGTCGCGGGCATACCCGACCCAGGCGAGCCTGTACCCGCCGGTACGTACCGCGAGGTGGCAGATCTGGTCCATCAGCTCGTATTCGTCCGACGAGCGCGCGACGGCCTGGTTGCCGCCCGCCAGCACGCGATAGGCGCGGTTGGCGCGGCGCAGCGCGTCTTCGGTGCGCTTGCGCTCGATGGCATAACGCAGCGAACGGAGCAGGCTTTCGACCTTGATCTTGCCCTTCACCAGATAGTCCTGCGCGCCGCGCGTGACGGCCTCAAGACCTACCTCGTCGTCGTCCAGGCCCGTCAGAACCAGCAGGGGGACGGTGGGCGCGATTTCGAGCAGCTTCGACATGCTGTCCAGCCCTTCGCTGTCGGGCAGGGACAGGTCGAGCAGCACGATATCCACATTCCCGCCTGCCAGCAGCGCCATGCCGCTGCTCACGCGGTTGGCGACGGTCAGGTTGAACACCTGGGACGTGTTGCGTTGCAAGTACGCACGGATGAGGGCCGCATCACCCGAGCTGTCTTCGATCAGCAAAACGTTGATTTGCTGATCGGGGGATGTGCCGTTGGAGTGACCGTGAAGATTCATAGAATCAGGCAAGCTGCCTCACTGAAATAACGCGTCATCGAAAAGGCCGGAAATGCGCTTCGGGGCGATCCCGCCGCGCCAAACGTTCGATATACAGAGCCGCCAGCGTGCGTGCCGGGCCGGGATGCTGCGATGTTCACCAGGGCGGTCGATGGGTGGGATGCGTAGCGCGCGGCCAACGAAACCGTGTCGGATGAAACCGGGCAGTGATGGCCCAAGGGCTGAGCGCGATCGCGCACCATATCCCGGCGCTGAAAGTGGGTGCCCTCGAACACAACGCTTAAGTTTCTTAGCACTGACCCTATAAGGGATGTTCAGCGTGCCTGGTAACAGTCCCGATCAATTCTTTCATATATCTTAGGAGTATAGCGCACAGGTAGCAATTTCCGAACGCTATAGTGCACCGAGGCGCTTGCTTGACCGAGAGAGTATGAAGTTGTTAAGGTGCGTGCGGCCCGCCTGGGTCCAGATCCAGGCGGGCCGTTTGCTTCGCTCTTCACTTTAGCACATTCGTTCTTAGCTGGGAACACCACTGGAAGTGGTTTTTAATGGTGACTGCTAATGTTCGCCAGTAATGGCATAGCTAGCGAGGTACTCGAAACTCGGGCTACGGCCATTCGGTCAACACGGTTTTCTGACCAGCTTCGAAATACTCACTGCCCAGACTGAACAGAATGCCGATATTCTCATCGAAGGGGAGGTACTGTTTATCGCGATACTCCGGCACGATGAAATTCGAGGGGTGAACGGCTATGTACAACTCGTCACCCGCATAGTCAGTGTACCGTAGATATCCATTGATGTTAGGTTCGACCGGGTTGTCCATATCGTCGAGCTTCAGGCCCCACAGCTCAAGTGCCAAGTCCCAGCCTTCGAAAGCTTTGTCGAACTGCTCTTGTGCACCAAGGGCAAAACCAGACGGCCAGATGGTAGAGATGAAATCATACGTTCCTTTCACTTCTACAAGCTGCCGTTCGTAATTGATGTAATTGACACCCTGTGAAGTCATTGCACCCAGCAAAGAGCCTTTCTCCAACAGTTGTGTCATTTGTGCATCGAAGATATCGCTAGTGTCTCTCGCCGGTGCTGGGGTACTTGATGGAATGGTGGTGATGGTTGGGACTGGGGTCCAGGTCGGTATAAGGGTCCGGGTAGGCGATATCGGAGTGAAAGTTTCGGTGACATTGGATGCAATGGCTGCCCCGGGTTGATCGTTATTTTCACCAAGGAGATCGAACGCAACCAGTAGGATTCCTCCGACGAGTACTGTGATAATGATGCCACCCAGTAGGCCAGCCAACATGAATGGGAAAGCTTGCCTCTTAGGCACAGCTGCGTTCAATTCGTTGATGCGAGTTACTAGTACTCGCACTGCCTCGCCCGGTTGCTTCTGCGCCCACAGTCGCTTGGCCTCAACCACTGCAGGATCTTCCATGTCACCCCTCCATACTATGCCGCTTTCACAGGTATCAGTAGCATAACATGGTGAAGCCCGCAGGCAACTTGCGCAACCTGAATTTTTCGTGAAGAGTGTTTGGTTGTTAAGGTGCGCGCACCTTCAAAGGCGCGTACAATGATGTGTGGCTGCCCGTGCCTTGGACACGAGCACGCCAGGAGCTGGTGGTGGTTAGACCGCCGCCAGCTCCATCAACTGCCCCGGCTCAACCTCAACAAAATATTCGAGCGGCGTCCGCTGTTTCTTTGAGCGCTTGTTGAAAAACTCGCAGATGCGGGCTGCCGTCGCGTAGTCTGGTCGCCGGAACTGAGCGCGGGCGTGTTTCATGAGCGTGCTGTAGGAGAGTTCGGTTTCCGCGGCGATTTGCTCATAAGTCACATCTTGCCCCAGCTCGGCGGACAGCTCCCGCTTCCACTGCTCCAGCCCGGTTTCATAGGTGCGGGACGGTTTCTTCATTCTCACCTTCCTTTCGTACACCATACTACACTTTGCCTATCCTGTTGTCAATATAATATGCACGATAGTGTTGACAATCTACACGGAAAGTACTAAGATGAGGCTATAAATAAAGCGAACGACCCACCGTAGCTTCCGAGGGCGCGGGTGGGCCGTTCATAGACAAAATGGAGGGTATCCACGTGTCTCCTTCGATTCTACCCCGCGGGCGTCGCCGTCGCCACCGCAGCCGTAAGGTTCACGGTCTGCCGCGACAGACGCGCCCCACCACGCTCGTCCCCAACGTGACTCCCGGTCGCTTCGCCTCCGGCCAGCTCGTTCGCGTGACCAACGATGATGGAGACTACTTCGCCGTAGTGTCCACCTCGAGCATCATCCCCGGCATGGGCGAGATGGTCCGCCTACGCGAGGTCACGCTGACACGCGGCGTCGAGATCGTCAGCGCTGACCGGGTGCACGCCCTCGATACAGCGGGCCTCGTCGAGGCCTGCATGCTCTACCTGGGCGCGCCGGATTCCTTGCGCGATGGCTTCACCCGCATGATCACATTCCACAACAACATCGTCGCCGCGGGACAGATGGAAGGCTGGCTGACGGTCGGTGTACCGGACACCCGGTACAGCGTCACGCTCTGGACCGATGGCACGCTCGTCCATGCACTTGAGCGCTACTCCTTCGCCGAACGTGCGTGGCCGGTCAAACAGGCGGTGGCCTCATGACCGCCGCCTTCCGCGACACGCAGTGTGGACCGGTCGTGATTGTCCAGCGCTTGCTGGACCGTCACGGCATCCCCGCCCAGGCCAATCACTGGACGGGCGACGAAGAGAGCGCGTCCTTCGCGCTCGACGCCGACACGCCCTTCGACGAGGCCTGCGCCCTGGCCAAGCAGTACCAGCCGGTGTTGGCCGCGCTGCCCGGTGTCACGGCTGTGACGCGTGTCTCCTTCGGACTGTTCTTCAAAGTGAACTGGGACGTCTACTACGTGAACGCGCTCACCGCGGTGCAGCGCACCGACGAGTGGACCGTCCTGGCCGCGGAGGCCGACTATGCTGCGCGCATCTTGGGTTTCCGGCATTCGGACTCGATCTACCTGGATCGCTGCATCCGCGCGCTGCCGCCCCGCTGGAAGCTGCGCAACCAGCCTTCTCTCCTTCAGGGGGTGGCCTCGTGACTGCCTCGCTCATCGGTATTCACTCCGAAAAGGCTGGTCCGGACCTTACGGGCCAGCCGATCAACAAGCCATGCAAGTACGAGTACCAGTGGGTGTACAGCATGATGCACGCCGAGCGGCGCTGGATGGCGCTGGGCGGGTGGACCCTGGTGGCCGCGAATCCGGCGACCGTCGGACACGACACATTGTGGAAGCGCCCGAAGGCGGACTGCCCGATACCGGCGAGCACATGCTCTAGCATGAATCGTATCGATGATGAGGCGGGGACCAGTCAGGTGGTGACCTCATGACATACGTCGATTGGAATTCTGCTCGCCTCGTGGACGCGTTCAACGCCGCGCCCCCCACCGATCCCCGTCACCGTGCGATCTTGCGTGAGCAGCATCTGGCTGATCAGCGCAATCGCCAGGAGATCCGGCTGCGCACCCAGCGCACCCATGCCGGCATGCCCTTCGAGTCCGCGCGCCGCCTCATGAGTCGCTCCGAGCGCCTGCAGGCGAAGATCACCCGCGACCCCGTCGGCAACAATCCGGTGATCAGCGACCCGCGCATCGCCGACGCGGTGCAGCGTGCGTCGTACTACTACAGCCGTCGCGCCTGGGCGCTCATCGATGACTTTGCGCGCTCGCGCATCCCGCCCTCCCGCGCCCTGGTCGTATGGGTCTCTGCCTCCGGCACGCCGCCCTCCGATCAACCACCATCGCCCGCCTGGGAACCCGGCGAGCCGCCCGTTCCTGAGGAGCGCGGTGTCTTCATCCTGGTTGCGGATCTGCGCGCGAAGGTGGCGCGCTATCGCCGGATCGGTGCGCACGGCACGTTCGACGTCGAGATTGCGTCGAACTGGGAAGCGCTGGAACTGGAGGCCCTGGCCGCGGTCGAGGCCGCCGGTGGCGCGTACTGGGCTGAAGATCACTACCCGTGTCCACCGGCGCTGGCTGCCCGGGCTCGTTTTGAGAGCTGACGAACGATCGGGGGCAGGGCGGTTACGGTCACCCTGCGCCCGATATTGCACCCACCGCGCTGTACCTTACGGGTAATCGAGCCTACGAAAGGATTCCCGCACATGGACTATCCGACTGAAGTTCTCCTTCTGCCCGCCCGGTGCGCGACGTCGCTCGCTGCGGTGACTGGAAATAAGTTGCCAGTCGAACCTCTATCCGGTCCATCTGGACTCGGCGAGCCGGCAGTCAGGTGCGCCGCCTGTGATGATGAGCTGGACGAGCCCGACATCCTGTGTGCGAGCTGCGCCGAAGAGATGGCCGATATCGCGCATGATGATCGTCTCGCCAAGCTGGAGCATGAGCTGGCGGCCACGAAACGCGAGCTGTACAACACGCAGCAGTTACTCGTCAATGCGCGCCGCGTCATCCTGGATCAGTCGCGCAAGATCCAGCGTCTGCTGCCCGCGAACCCCCCGGACCCCACTCCCGAAAGCGACGTTGTGCGCTTCATCACATTGAACCCGACCGACTCGCTGCTGCGCCTGGCGGGCCAGGCGCACGTCGAGAGCCTCGTCAAAGCCGGCTGGCAGATCCACTCGATGACGACCCTGCCCGGTGACGCTGGGGCTATCGTCGTCCTGCTGACCAATCCGGGCAAGGTGACCGCTGCACCGTCGCGCCCGGCCTTCGCGCCGCGCC
>NZ_DAISHJ010000027.1:0-51365 GCF_036822615.1 Aggregatilinea sp.
CGCTGCGCGTGACGATGCGCGGACCTATGTCACCGGCGCGTCCGAGCCGCTCATCCTCAATCTACACGATGACGCCATCACCTACGCTGAGGCCATCCGCGCCCCGCGAGGCACGTTCAGCGAGGCCGAGCTGGACGAGATTGCCGACCGCGAGGTCCATACCGCCGCGCAGCGCGCCTTCGAGCACGCTCCCGACTCCGCCCTGTCCGATGCACTTGCCCGCCTCAATACCCGGAGAACCTCCAATGCAGAACAGTAACGATCACGACTCGCCTGATTATTCCGCTCAGCTCGCCACCGTCGAGATGCAGGTCAATGCGCTAGCCAATACCGATCAGGTCGTTGAGCAGATGGCCGGTGCGCTGGACTACCTGTACGAGACCGGCGCGGACACGAGCGCCATTCAGGTCGTCAGCGACAACGCGTCGCAGCTCCTCGAAGCCAACCAGCAGCTCGACCAGGCGCTCAAGAGCGTGGCCGAGATCGCGCGCACGATCCAGCAGCAGCGCGACGCTACACGCCAGGCGCTGGGCAATCTGAAGGCGGCGATCGAGGACGCCGACATGAGCGTGCCGGAAATCGCCAGTCTGTATGACGAACTCTCTGAGTTGGCCCAGGAAGATGCAGAGACCTACATCCTCGAAATCATGTGGGAAATCGTGGTGAACAACATCACGGAAAGCACCAGTTTGAGCTACTCCGAAGCGATCGAACTGACCGACCTGATCACCGGCGGTCTCATCGAAGAGGATCACCCCATCTGGCAGGAGCTGCGGTCGTGGATCTCGCGCTGCAATCTGCTGCTGGAGGAGGGCATTCAGCAGCCCGAGTCTGATTACTAACCCCGTCCGCTCTCAGAGATGCCGACTGACACTCGTTGCCCGTCGTAGGTGAAAGGATTGATCATGCCCCGTCCACGTAAGAACGCTGTCGATTCGTCCGATCGTCCCGTCGCGGCCACAAACGGCGCGCGGCCCTGGGGCACCATTACCGAAATCCTGGCCAAAGACATCGTCGCGCCCGGCAGTGCCGCCGGGCGATGGGCCGAGCTGTGGGAAGATGTCAGGCTCCGCCTCGAACAGACCGGTCGCAACTTCGCCCTCGCGATCCCGTTTGACGATCCCAAGGTCGGCGAGAACGCCAGCACAGCACTGCGTAAGTACGGCGAGATGCAGCTCGGCCCGGACTGCGTCGAGGTTATCTCGCGCAAGACCGGCAAGGGGCGCACGGTGTATGTTCGCCGTGGCGAGGACTACGAGAAGCGTCGCAACGGTAACGGCCCCGTAGTGAACGACGAGGCCACCGGCTGATGCCTCCCATCGCACCGCCACCCAATCTGCAGCTCCGGCTGGACTGCCTGCTGGACGTACTCAGTCCGGAGGAGATTATCGAAGCACTGGTCAACCAGTGCGTCGAACAGGGCGAACGCATCGAAGTGCTTGTACTGGCCGTGCAGGGCATCGGTGACGAAGCCAATCGACTGCTGGCGGCTCGCGAGCGCACGCTGCGCCATGCCGTCACCTATCGCAAAAAGCTCGCAGTCCTCAAGCAGTTGCTCGCCATCGTGGATCAACTGTTGCGTAGCATCGTCGACATACTACCAGAGGATCAGGCAGACCTCGAAGCGCAGGCACAACCAGACCTGGATGAACATCATGGCTAAGCGCCGAGGCGTCCATTTCAATTTGGAGCGCCGCACCGATCGGTGGGGCTGCTGGCTGCTCTGTGGCCTGCTCGCTATCGGCGGCATGGCCTATGTCGTACTTGCGTGGACAGTCGCCGGCTGGTTGTGAGTGGTGGGCTGAGTTAGCCGGCTGTCTCGCCTGGAGTTGTTACATCCAGCTCAGGCAGGACCGGCTGCTCAGCCTCCGGTCCGGGCAGCCAGTAATCGTATCATGCAATCACTGGATTGCTTCACTCTCATACCCGGAGGACATGATGGCTACAAAACACAGCACCACAGCAGCGGAACTGATCAACCAAGCGCGCGCGAGGTGGACCGAGAGTTGCCGCGAGTCCGAGCTGAACGCGGCTGCCGAGACTGCTGCGAACGATGCCTTATTCGCTGAGCGCAGAATCACCGACGCTGCACGCATAAGCGAAATCCTGGCAACGTGGGGGGCGAAAATCAACATCGATCCCGAGAGCCTGGTCGATATCAACCACCATTGGTATTGGCTCCTGACGCCTTACCTGGCAATCAGTCACAACAGAGACAACCTCACCGGGACGCCCATCAGCGAATCCGGCGAGCCTGGAGACTGGATCAATATCGAAAACGCGCTCCAGCTAGGACGCACGCTCGACTACATTGAGAGCAAACACCCTGCACTGAGCGCCGACGAAACCGCATGGCGCGCGAATTGGCAGGCGCGTCGACCGGGTGTGCCTGGCTATACGCTGATCGGCGCGGCCTATGGACGTGGCGTACTCGTCGACCCGTCAGAAGACGCCCTCAAGCTGCACATCTGGGGCATGGACGAAGACAAAACATTGCTGGTCTTAATGGAGCCGGATGCCGCGCGCAAGTTCCTGGCCGCGCTCCAGCACGGCGGCAGAGCAACGTTAGAGACAAATCTTTTCGCCATCTGCGCGCGCGAATGGGTGCGGATCTTCTTCGACGAATGGGCCCAGTTTGGGCGCTCAGTCTACCTCAATTTCGAGTACGAGAAACACCATCTGCTCCGGACCGCGTTGCAGAATTGGCTGGATTATCGTGACGCCTACGAGGCGTGGGAAGCGGAACACTACGAGGAACCAAAACCGGCCTAGCCGGAACTCAGCAGCAACATTCTTCGATCGCAGTTTACCTTAACCAGTACACAGGAGAACCCATGATCACAAAACTCGCACGTACCCCGTCCGGCAAGAGCACCATGATTGGCGCGATTGTCGCCACCCGCCAGGTTATCCCGCACGTCGCCGCGGGTGACCGCCACGACCCGCTGCCGCCCATCCCGGTGTCAATGATCGGCGTCATCACCAACCGCGTCCAGGGCAGCCAGTTGTATGTCGTCGACTTCGGCAGCTCGTTCAGTGAGGCCGTCGTTTCCGGCAAGGCGCTCGCCATCCTCGATCCAGAGGCGACGCAGGATCTGGCCATCAACAGCGGCGATACGCTGCTGGAGATCATCGCAGCGCTGCGCGTCACTCTGAGCACGAAGCACGATCTGGTCTGCGATCAGCAGCAGCAGATCCAGAGGCTCCAGCAGCAGGTTGCGCAGTTGCAGACGTCGCTAAACCTGATGGAACACACGCTGACAACCGAACTCGACCGGGAGGTCGCGCGCGCCGACGGCTTGCAGAAGCGGTGTGATGGCCTGGCGCAGGCCCTGATGGATGTTCACGATTTGCGGCATGGGACTCTCGAATGGGCCGAAGGCGAGATTGGAGACGAGGAGTTCATCGAGGCGGGGTGGACGTTCGCCGGAGCGCGGACCGATTCGGAGACCGGCGAGGACGTTGCCTGGCGCTGGTTCCGAACCGATCCGCAGACCTCAGACGACGGCTGCTAGGTTCGACAAGGGGGTGTGCTGGAACACGCCCCCACCATTGCAGCCGAGAGAACTGTACCACGCACAGAAGCGTTTTTTCAAGGAGGTTCACATGTCCTTTATTCCCGATCCTATCGCAGTCCAGACGCAGACCGTCCCATTCTTCGAGGACAGCCAGAATAAATCAATATCTGGCCGGGGCACGCACAAGTCTGTGGAGACGTTGCAGCGCGAGATTGTGCAGATACTGACATAGCCTGTTGCGCTATCGCTATATAAAAGAAGATACTGAGCGTATCTCTTTGCTTTAACCCCTTGATCTAGTTCATCTCCAGTTTCCGCTCATTCAGAAACATAGATATTGAGAATTGCATTTATAGTATCGTATTGCCTTACGGACAGAGGTTGGAGATAATCAAGAACTGAACGCTATAACAATGGTTCCAGAAGTATCTTCTAAGGAAAAAGCGATGGAAACCCATGATCGCGACAATGAACAACTGATGTCGTTCGCTGTGGATGCCAGTATTCTCGTTCAACTAGGGGAACAACTAGTTACAAGACGATCTATCGCCCTTGCTGAACTAATAAAGAATGCATACGATGCTGATGCTACTCATGTACACGTCATTTTGGAGAATATAACAAAACCTGGTGGCATGATTGTTGTTCATGACGATGGCGTTGGTATGACTCTAGATTCAATCCGACAGTACTGGATGCGCATTGCGACTAACAACAAGAAAACGTCCTCATATTCTACGGTGTATAACCGGGTACGAACGGGCCAGAAAGGGATTGGTCGGTTTGCAGTTCATCGTCTGGCAAAAGTCCTTACGTTAGTCTCTGTTGCTGAGGAAAGCGACGGTATAAAGTATAAGACCACAATGGAATTTGATTGGGAAAAGACATTTTTGGGCGGTCAAGTTCTCAGCAATATACCTATCGGTTATAAAACAGAGGCTGTCGATAGTGCGACAACTGGAGTTACGCTCTATCTCGAGGACGCACGAGATGGTTGGAGCGAAAGTGACATCGCAGACGTCTGGAAAGATCTAGTATCCCTCACTAATCCATTTTTCGATCCATCACAAGAGTCGCATACGTTTAAGGCAGAAGATCCTGGTATCACAATCACGATAGAAGTACCGGAGTACAAAGATTACGAGGGGGCACTGCAGCAACAGTTTCTTGGAGCATCATGGTGCGAGCTGTCCGGCTTCGTTGATGAAGACGGACATGCTCATTACCAGCTTAAGATACGCCAGTCGGACGAAGAACAAATATTCGAACCAACTACAGAAATATTTCCGGATATTTCAGGGATCGATACGCGTATATATTTCTTTGTTTACAAACGCGAATTTCTTTCTGATGTCGATTTTGCTGTGCGTGACATACAACGCGTTGGAACCAAACAGGGTGGAATCAGAGTCTATCAAGATCGATTTCGTGTATTTCCATACGGTGAGCCAGGGAACGATTGGCTCCGCCTTGACGAGATTCGGGCACGTCGCACAACGGGTTTCGATGTCGGTAAAGACCTGATTGGCCTGGAAAAAAGTATTGCCGGACGACCTGAACTCCTAACGCCAGGGAACAATCAGCTGTTTGGCGTAGTCAATGTTTCACAGCAGCAGCATCCAAAACTTGTAGTTACGACAAATCGCGAAGGTTTCGCAGAAAACGAGGCGCTTAGCCAACTGCGCCGTTTCGTACAGCTCGGATTATGGTGGATGACTCTGAACTATGCTCGTGCAACTCAGATGGAACGAGAGCAGCGACGCGCAGCGCGCAAGCCAGACGAAAAGAAAAACGTGTCTGAATTGATTGCTGACATCAAGAGGGTTGTAGAAAACACAACCACTATACCGCTGGATGTACGAAGTAGAGTCACGAATGCGCTCGAGATGGCCGAGCAAGAGGCTACCAACCAGGAGGACAGGCATATTGATGAGATCTCGCTATTAAGAGTCCTAAGTTCCACAGGAACAACCGTAAGTATGGTTGATCACCAGCTTCGCGAAATGATCAATGTTGTCGAGGGAATCATTACCGACTTAGGGGAATTCAGCTCGTACGTCGACAATAGTATGATCGAAAACTATGCAACTATAGTAAATCGACTTGAAAACTGGAAATATAGCGTACAGGAGCAAGTTGCTTCCCTCGGTTTCCTACTAGGTGAAAAGAATCGAAGAGAGCGCGAGCGCGCCTTGCTACACGTTGTCGTTACTGGAATAGCCAATTCGCTTACAAGGTATATGAGTGATTTCGGGATCGAGTTCATCAATGAAATACCAGTAAACCTACATTCGCCTTTGATATATCCCGCCGAACTATATGCTGTCATGCTTCATGTTTTCACTAATTCGCTCAAGGCTGTCCGAGAGCAATCAGTTAGTAAGATTGCAATGCAAGGTGAGCGAACCCCTAATGGTGTATATGTAAGGGTACTAGACACTGGTGCCGGAATACCTGATGAAGACCGAGAAATTGTCTTTAGACCATTTCACCCAAGAATTGGAACACCCGATCCTATCCTCGGCACGGGCACAGGTTTGGGTTTAAAAATTGTGCGCGACATTCTAGCAAACTATAATGGTACAGTTCGATTCATTGATGCACCTGAACCTTGGACGACATGCCTGGAAATATTCTTGCCGGAATAGCCTCTATGCAAAAAGTTACTGCATACTATATTGACGATGAACAGGATGTCGTAACCGCGGCGACTGACACGGCGATACGTTATGCCGAACGACTGTCACGTGCCGGAAATTTCGATTGTATTCCTATGTTCCCCCCCCAATGGTCGGCTTTGGATGGTGAGCTCCTCCAGTCACTACCCGACCTCTTCTTGATCGATTATGATTTAAGTCGAGTGCAGGAAGATGGCACGAAAGCCGCATACCGCGGAAGTACGCTGGCCAATGAAATCAGAGCTCGATATCCACATATCCCTATCGTTCTCATTACTCGCCAATCCGTTCTAGACAATCTTGATAGCCAAACAAAGAGGTTGCTACTTCGGCACATGCAGTCCTTTGACGATCTAATTCTTAAGTCGTCGTTAAACGAAAATCTGGATTCTACACGTCAGATTCTGGTGTCGCTTGTCTTCGGTTTCAAAGCCCTTGCTCAGATCTCAAATAGAAACTGGCAAAACCTTCTCCCGCTACTTGATGTTGATGATGACGAATCTGAGCAACTTCGAGAATCCGCCCCACCACTCCAGAATGGAGAGTGGACAATCGCAGAAATTGGAAAGTGGGTGAGAGAAGTCCTGCTGGGATATCCAGGCATCCTCTATGATAGTCTCCACGTTGCAACAAAGCTTGGTATAAGTGAAGAAGTTTTTCACGAAAGTGCGCTGCAGGAAATGTTTCGCCCAGCTCTGTACACAGGGATCTTCAGTGACACCACCAATAGGAACCGTTGGTGGAAGGGGCGTGTATTCATCATTGCCCAAGAACTTATGCAGCAACTAGATGTAAATGGTCCCATCAACACTGTGTTTCCTGAAGTAGTCGAAAAACTAATTGAGAAACCTGTACAACGGGCAATTTGCTGTTGGGATGGAAAACCGACAGCAGACTGGGTCTGCTCTGTTCGTAATGAGCCTGTGAAGTTTGAACATACATTACGATACTATCCCGATAGTCGCCCATCTATAATGGATGAAGCTCGCGTCTCCTTCCGTGCTATCTGGGAAAGTAGTAATTTTCAAGAACAATTGCTCGATTCTGTTGGTATCGAAATCGCTAGAGAAATTCAACAATCTGAGGATCCTCGTAAGTCATGAATCTTACAAGTGTGACAAAAGGCTTGGATCAGATGATTCGAACCTTTGGTTCTATATTGGATGATAGCGCTAGTTCAGTAGTTGACGTAGCAAAAAGCCAAGCCATAGCTTCGCGTAAAATTTATGATGAGCGAAAACGTCGTACAGATAATCCAGCTCTCGCGATAGCTCCTTGGGGATATACTATTTTCCCTGAGAGACCCTTACGGTTTAAACCGACTGAGCCCACCAAAGGGTTTGATGCGCAAGTAGATCTGTTCTGTTCAGTCCGCTGGGAAAACGATAATGAACTCCCAGTAGAGCAAGATATTTGTTTACGAGTCTGGAATCAAAGCGCTGCCTACCGGGATACTTGGGATCATGACCGTATACTTGAAACTCTTTGCGATGATGGACGCACAAACCGTAATCGCGTTATGCTGAGGTGTCACTTTGATCTTGCGAATATAGATCAGCTCGGTCCCCGGTATCATCTTCAGTTTGGAGGTAATCCCCGAGAAGACGAGTTATGTTGGTTTCCCGAGCTAATTAACTTGCCTCGCTTCATATACCCTCCAATGGACTTGGTGCTAGTCTGTGAATTTGTAGCGGCAAGCTTCTTCCAGGACGAATACAATAAGAAGCTTAAGAAAGATAAACAGTGGAAGAGCGTACTGAAACTAAGTCAACAGCACCTCCTCGGATCATATTATTATCAATGTCACCAAGCTATAGAGCGGGGTGATAGCTTAGTCGGTCACCTCTGGAACGTATAGTTTATGCCAAGCAAAGAACATTTAGCAGCGTATTATACGCCGCTTGAACTCGCCCAAATACTTACAAATTGGGCTATTACCAATGCCACAGATACAGTGCTTGATCCGAGTTTTGGGGGATGCTCCTTCTTATATTCGGCCCTGAACTCTCTACAAAAAGTCGGGGCCCACAATCCAGGTAAACAGATATATGGGGTTGATATCGCTGAAGATTCCAGCAACTATCTTGAACCACTCATTGCATCGGGTGCATCGATGTCTCAATTTATCAAAGGTGATTTCTTTTCCATCACCCCGAAAAACCTCATCGATACTCCTTTTGCAGTTGTAGTAGGAAACCCACCATATATCCGATATCATGATATTCCTAAGGACTTGCAACATCGAGCCATATCCCGACTAGCGGAAGTTGGTTTGGAGATATCTGGGCGTGCAAGTTACTGGGCGTTCTTCTTGCTGTACTCTATGCAGTTTCTGCGAGAAGGCGGGCGCTTGGCCATGATTCTACCTGGAGCACTACTGCATACAGATTATTCGGAACATGTACGGTCGCTCCTCGTTCGTTTCTTTAGAACAACCACGATAGTCCTATTAAACGAACGAGTATTCGATGGAACAGATGAAGAAAGCGTATTAGTTCTTGCCAGTGGTGCCCGAGAAAAGCACGAGTCAGTTCAAGTAGTGTCTGCGAAAAACCTGGAAGTATTACGTGTGATTGTGGAATCTATCGACAGCCACACACCCCGCCCCAGCGATGATTTAGTTGGTGATGGTCAGTGGCTCCGAGCCTTGGTGGATAAGGGCATTCTAGATGACTATGAGGACCTAATTCAACAACGCAAGCTAGTGAGACTCGGTGAGTACGTTTCGCCACGAATCGGTGTAGTTACGGGAAATAACAACTTTTTTATTCTTTCCCCCGACGATCAGAAGCGGTTAAGCATTCCAGATAACTACCTCATCCCTATAGTTCCTCGGGCCACTTATCTTAAGGGACTATCTGTCACAAAAAAAAGGCTGTTAAAGAATTTCGCTAGTAACACCAAGCACCTTCTACTATCTATTAAGGCTGGAGATGAGTTACCCGAATCTGTTCTTGAGTACCTGCAGATTGGTGAACAGACAGGGATCTCAGATGCGCGGAAATGCAAAGATCGGAGGATTTGGTATGTAGTTCCTTATACTTTTGCCCCCTCAGCATTTCTGCCTATCATGGTTGCCTCATGGCCACGGATAGTAGTGAACCGATCTGGATACACCTGTACGAACAATATCCTACGATTGGAGTGGCGAAAAGCACCTTTAGATATTGACTGGTATACCTTAGCCGTCGGTACACTATCTTCTGTGAGCCAATTAAGTTCCGAACTTGTAGGGCGTAGCTATGGAGGTGGTGTGCTTAAGCTCGAACCAAGAGAGTTTTCTCAACTTGTTATTCCTGTGTTGCCAAGTGATTTAATCAAAGATCTCAAAGTAAAAATAAATACATTACTCTGGGAGGATAGATTACGTGAGGCCACGGAAGCTGTTGATACAGTACTAATTGATGCTGGAATACTATCGCCCGATATGGTTCAAGCATTCCGTAGAGCTAGGAATATTTTATTTCTACGGAGACGTCATCATCGCAACGATATTTTCAAAATACTTGGCGATGAGTGGGAGTCAACATAGCTTATGATCAAAGAAAATGAGTTTGTCATCTCCTCTTATCTATTGTGAAGCTAAAGTGAGCATTATGCTCTCGGTTAACCTCTTCAGTTCTCCCGACAAATTCGCCTTTGACCACGGCCCTGGCGAATCTGCCGGACTGAGATGCCACAGCGTGACCACGCACACGTCGCCATCGATGCCCGCCACAAACGCCCCTGCGTCTCCCGGCGTCAGCGCCATGTTGCCGTCGCCCGCCCCGGCCTCGGTCACCGCGAAGCACGGATCGGCGCCCGGTTCCATCAGCACCCGGATCATCTCATAGCGCCAGGTGGTCCAGACCGTCCACAAGTCACGTGTTGAGAGCGGCACCCCTGCCCGGGCAGGGTACAAATTCAGGCCGAACAGGTCACCGTGCGCAGCCATTTCCGCCAGCGCGGGCCGGATCACCGGTAGCCACTCCAGATCGAACGTACCTGGTGCCCACACCCACGGAATGATCGTCTTGTCGGGCCATCGCGCCCGCGCCTGGCTAAGCGCTTCGAGCGTCCAGGCGTTAAGGTAGCTCGGTGACGGCCATGCGCATTCGTTGGTGAGCTGGAGTGCGTCGAAGCTGCTGTGCCGCGTGACCTGGTCGATGTAGTCCAGCCGCGCCCGAACGCTGGCCGCGACGTCGTCGAGCATCGCCGGGCAGTCCGGCCAGGCGCGCCAGATGACGTAGGCCTGCGCATCAAAGGCCGCCGCCATACTCGCGTCCATAACCACCGTGAGGGCCGGGGTTCGCCCGGCTCCGGCTACAATGTCTATCATCTTCTGCACCGTGGCCTTGTCCGCGCCGACTGTCGTCAGCACGCCCCACACCGTCGCATAAGGCGGCACGCCCAGGCCCGCCGCGGTCCACCCTGGCACATCGAGGCACGCCTCACCCTCGCTGCCCCACACACCGATCCGCCAGGCGGATTCGGAGCGCGTGTAGAGCGCTGTCCATCCGCGTGCATGCTGGCCCCACACGTAATTCCCGCCGGTGGCGACGGCGACGATCGTCAACGGATCGCTCGCATAGACGCTGCCTACAGCGGCGTACGCTTCGCTCGGCCCGCTGCGGATCATCGAGTTTTCGAGCAGCGTCACGGTGCAGCTTTTGGTGGCGGCGCTCGTCGGAGCCGGGGTGATCTCGCTCTCCGGCGTGGGTGTGACATTCGGCATCGCCGTCGCGCCGGGCGCATCGGTGGCCGCGGATGCTGACGTCGGGCGCGGGGTTGAAGTCGGCTCGTCTTTACCCGGTCCCCAGCGCAGCACGCGGCAATCGTCCGTATCTTCAAACTCGGCATAGACCTCGCCGCTGTACGTCGCGGCCATCCAGGCTGCCCGGCCATCTGCGAGCTGCACCCGGACCCACTCGTCGGCGGTCGCATCGGGGTCCATCGGCCAGGCCTCGTAGATGCGCCAGGTCGAGCCAGTCGGCGCGACGGCCAGCACCGTGGCCGCGGTGCTGTGGTCGCTGCGCAGCCGCAGTGAAGGTGAGGTAACGACGGTCACGTTACAGATTGGAACGGGTGTGCTAGAAGTAGATTGTACCGTCGCTGTGGACGTGCTGCTGGGCATTGCGGTCGGTGCAGGTGTCAACGTCCACGTCGTTGTCATTGTGGCCGCTGGTGTGGCTGTGGGTGTCAGGGTTGCGCTGGGCGTGATTGTTGCCTCTGCGCTCGCTGTTGGCGATGGCGTTGACGTCGCAGCCGGCACACTGGTATCCGGCGCGGTAGGTGTTGCGGTCGGCGCATCTGTGGGCGCTGGAGTCGTCGCCACGACGCCCCAGCCGAATCGCAGCACATGTTCGGTTCCGGTCTCTTTGTCATAGACTACCACTCCCGAAATGACGTAGCGCCCCGAATCGATAGCCGGCTGTGTGGGCGTCTCCGGCCCCTGCGCCGCCGCGGGTGGCTGCGTCCGCAACACAGCCACCGCGACCAGCGCGACGAAGGCCAGCAGCAGGGTGATGGCCCGGCAGCGCATACTATCGGACCGCCTCGCCGGTGGTGATTTCTCGCACCGGCACCAATGAGGTGGTCACTGGCGGATCGGGGGCCAGCGCGCCCAACAGCAGATCCGCGATGGCGGGTGCATTTTTCTGGACCCACACGTTGAACTCGCCATAGGCTTCGATGGCCAGCTCGGACCAGGTTCCCGTTTGCTGCACCTCCAGCAGCGCCTTGAAGTAGTCCTTAAACAGGTTGATGCGCTGCTGGTTGGACATCTCGCCCCACGCTGACGCGCGCTGTTCGACCGCACGGTGCGCGATGACGGCGATGTCAATGGCTACACGTTCCGGGTAGGTATCGCCCGGAATGGCATCCGCGAGGGCCTTGCGGATCTTCTCCGGCGTGAGTTTCCTAAACCACGCCACGCCCGCGCCGGTGATAGCCACAGCGACCAGCGCGCTAATCAGGATAGTGAGTTCGTCAGTCATGTGTCTCTTTCTCCTGCGCCCCTTCGGACGCCTTGTCTAACCGTGATTGGTTATCGCCCCCCTTTGTCGGGGGCGTTACACCCTGTTTGAGCTGCTGCAGCTCTACACCGAGCTGCTCCAGCCGACGTGCGAGGTTGAGCTGGTCGATGACCGTCTGCAGCTCCTCGCGCACGATCGCGCGTGCGTCCGGACGCGTGGGGTCCAGCCGACGCACGATACGCTCCTCGATGGATGTGAGCGCGCCGGTCAACAGGGCCTGGATGGCCGCCAAGCGCGGGCCGCCTTCGGCCCAGGCCTGCCCTTCACCATCGCCCACGTCCGCCCGGATCTCCTTTAACACCCCGCCATGCTGGGCGAGCACCTTATCCCGCTGGCCGGCGCGCTCGATCATCGTATCCACCGCGCCCTTGAGCTGACCCGGCATCACAGACAGACCGGAGATCAGTTCCGCGATCTGCCGCTGCGTAGTGAGTGAGAGCTGGAGCTGATCACCGAGCTGGCGCATCGTCTGGGTTTGCGCGCGCTCGTTGTCGTTCCGTTCAGCCTCCAGCTTGCGCCGCGCGGCGCGATCCTCCAGCCAGCCGCGGACGAGATCGGCAATCACGTGACGCAGCATAAACACGATGGCAACCAGGGCCACGGCGAACGACGCGCCACTATCCAGGATCATTTTCAGATCGTCCAAAACCGAATCCTCTCTACGCCGACATCCTCCATGCCGACGCTCACCCGAACAAAGCGGCCCACACGAGCTGCACGTCCAGCCCGATCAGGACCGGCACGGCGATCAGGGGCCATTTCGCGGCAGACACCAGCGCAATCACAGACATGCTGTTGATGTTGTAGTATGGGAACAGCAATGGCGCGGCCAGGAGCGCGAGTGCATCAGATTGCTTTCGCCATGAGAACCAGACCAGCATCAGCCCGACGGGGATCATGTACGGCCATGTGCTGATGTTGTGATGGGCAGTGAACAGTCGCGTGTAATCGTGAAGAATCGCCCACGGCCAAAAACCCCATACGATCAGCGACAGAGCAAGTACCCCGAGGCCTGGAAGCAGCCAGCGCAGCGAATAGCCCGACGCACGCCACCGGGGCAGGGCCACCCACAGCCCTACCTGCGGCTTGGTGACCAACAGCGGCAGCTCCCATCCGTTTGCCAGCAGGAGCGCCAGTAGCGGCAGCCAGTCCAACTGCCCCTGGCGAAACATCGTCCAGCCGAACGGACCGGCGAGCGCTGGAAGGACGGCCCACGACGACCCCCCGAGCCGTCGTGCTGCCAGCGCAAAAACAATCACCGCGATGGCATTATTGGCTGCCGTGCCTACTGCTGCGGGCATCTTGGCGATGGGCCACAGCCCTGGCAGTGCATACGGAGGAATCGGGCAGCCCTCGAGCCACGGCGCATCCCAGAAGCGAGCTGAAGCAGGCATGATATCCTCGCGCCAATCGCGTCCGCCGGTTGGCAAGGACACGATCGACAGAACAAAAACGAGCAGTGCAAATCCCCACACAACGACAGGTAACTTCGAAAAATATCCCGCTTTCATATCGGCATCCTCAGGTGCGATTAAATAATCGCTGATTATGCCGTAATAGATTCCATTATGCTTCTGGTATCTATGTTTAAAATCAGATACCTTACTATTTGAATTGTTCAAAATACATTGATATATAACCGCTGGCATCTTCACTACCTCGCCTTATCCCGTCACCAATTCGAATGCACCCGGGTAGGCCACCAGCCGGAACGGAATGCGCGAGGCGCTGGTAGCGATACCCCGGTTGTTGTGAAACGAGTAGCTGTATGAGGCCTCTCCCGATGAGACGGCCATTGGCGACGTGCCGGATTCGCGCACCAATCCAATGCAGTAAACGCCCGGCAAAATCAAGAAGTCCGAAGGCGGAGTGAATACCTGTCCCGGAGTCAGCCCGGCAACAGTCACCGATCCAAAGTGAATCAGTTGAATGCCGTCAGGCGTGGCGTTGATGGTAGAGCCGCGCGGCCCCACACAAATAGTGATTCCATACGTTCCCCCCGCAGCGATGTCGGCGATGACCTGATGCAGCAGGATCGGCTTGGCTATAGATATCTCAGTAAATGCCTGGCTGTAACTGCTGCTCGAATCACCCGTCCGGCTGCACCCCTCGGTCGTCGTCGTACCGGCGAGATTGATGCGCAGCAGGTTGGTCGTCGTGCCCCCGCCGCCCAGGCTCCCGACCTGGATCAGCTTCTTGGTATTGCTGTCCTCGCTGTCTTCGATGATCAGCAGGTCCGCGGCCACCGGTGTTTCCTTCTCGGTGAGCCCCGCCATCTCCCCTGCCACATTCGTGTGCAGCGCCGCCGCGTCGGTCGTAGACCCTGCCGGCAGATCGGTCAGTGCGGTTTTTTTCAGGCCACCCGCAGTCAGCACCGGCACGTAGCTGGTCGCGCCCACCGGCGCGGCGTCCTCGGTTAACCCGGCGATGTCCAGCTCGGCGCTCACTTCCGTTGCATCGTTGACGCTGTCGTCGGCCAGCAACCAGGCGATGCCCGCGCCGGGCACAAAATCGAGCCCCGTGCGCTGCATGAGCGGCGTCCCGTTGTCCTGGATCTCGTGGCCGCCGCTGCCACCAGCGACGTCGCCCGGCTCCCAGATTCCGTCGTCGCCGTTCCAGGTCAGCGCTTGCCCATCGGTCGGTGCAGTCTCCGCCACGTCGCGGCCCTGGAGCTGGCTGGCATTAAACTGCGCGGTAGCCGGGTCGTAGATCAGACCGGCTAGAAGCGGACGCCCATGCCGGACGAAGGCCGTGCTCTTGTCGATCTGCGTCGTGCCGTATTTCAGCACCACCCCGTCCAGCGGGATCACCACCCCTGTGCCGGTCAGCGTGAGGGCGGCCAGATCCGCCGGGCCGAGCGTGATGGTATTGCCGACCACGCTGCCATCCGCATACACGAGCTGCTGCGCACCGGTGTCATAGCCCACGGCCACCAGGCGTTTGCCGGTTAACGATGGCCAGTGGCTGGTGAGGTCTGCCGTCGGCTGGCGGTCCACATAATGCCGCACGCCATCCAAGACATAGACAAAGGCCTCGACGAAACACTTAGTCGTGTAGGTCTTGCCATCTGGCGCGTAGGGTGTGAGCAGCCCGGGCTTGAGCCGGTGCTCAGATACGAATTCGAACAGCGGCCCGAAATCGTGATAGTGTGGCCCGACGCCGACGCCGACGCCGACGCCGCCATCGAAGATCGCTGCCTCGATGCCGTCTGGTCCCAATACCTGATATTCCTTGCCGACGAGCTGCACGCGCACCGGCAGGTTATCGATCGGGTTGACCCGACCCATGCTCAGTGCCCGCTCCCAGCCCCGTGCCGGACCCTGCCCGGCCTGGAAGCGCACGTAGACGTAGTTCGGATCGTCGGCGTCCTGCACCTGGTACTGCTGTCCGGGCGGGGCAAAACCCAACTTGGCCGGGATGCCCTGCTGCTGGACGGCATTGGCCGCTTCCACGGCCTGGAACAAGAGCCGGATGAACGTCGAGTACGGTGACTCAGCCACTGAATACCGGCCCTCCGATCAGCGCGATAACGGCCCCCGCCCCGGGGAAATCCGTGAAGAGATTGCTTGTCTTGTCGATGACGTCCGGACCGAGGTTGGGCGCGACGGCGATCCCAGCAGGGCCAAACATATACAACGTGTCACTGCCGGAGATTGCCACGCCTGAATAACACACCTCGGGCGCGAGCCAGTCAGTCAATGGCTGCCACGTCCCCGACGCGCCGCCATACCGGGAGACCTCGATCCGTCGGTAACCGTCTGCTCGCACGTTGCTCATGGCGACGTGCTGCCGGTTATTGGGATTCGAGTCGAAGGCTTTGTCACCGACCGGGCCGCCGCCTGCGCCCAGGTCACTGATCGCCAGGCCGCCCAGTTCCGTGCGGCGCGCGGCGTTTGCGTCAACCAGCACCTTACACCAGTAGGACAGCAGGTCGTCGCCGTCCCACGGGACGTGGAGATGGCCGCCTAGTGCTAAACCGAAGTCGGTCGCCGGGGTGTCGACCTGGCTGGTCGATGCGCCATAGTCGGTGCTCTCGAACAGCTCCCCGACCGGCAGCCCGCCAGACGAGATATACGCACCCAGGATGAGCCGACCAGCTCGTTTGCCCGACACGGCCAGGGTAGGAGTGGGCAGGCTGCCAGACGGCAGGCCAACGGTGTATTCGTAGATTTCCGCCACGAACGTGCCGGAATTATCGGAGTACACCGAGTCAATGTGCTTGACGTTGACCGTGCCGCCCGGCGCAGTGTACAGGAATTCGTACACGTGCTCCGTGTTCGGCGTATCGTCGATCGGCGTCCGTGGTGATCCGTCGATCGCCACGTTGTTCGCGCGCACCCAGTTCGCCATCGACAGATCCGTCCGGTCGTAGATGGCATCGCGCCGACGGGTGAGCGTAATGGTCGAGCTGTAGATCCAGCTGCCGGTGATCCGGATCAGGTAGGTCGTCCCGGCGGTGAGCGAGGTTGTGCTCGTCGCGCCCGACGCGGAGCGCGAATCGACGTTCAGCGTTTCGATCAGCGCGCCCACACCGGCTGTGCCGGCAATCATGACGCTGCTGACGAGATGCTCGGCCCACGTCGTGCCGTCGGTGGCCGCCGCCAGACGCACGCCATCGTCGTGTACCGATACGACGGCCCAGAAGCCATCCACGCCACGCTCGGTGTGGATGATCCGGCGATCCGTGTCAGCGGCGAATGTGTGGCGGGTCGTTAGTGCCGGGCTGCCGTAGAGGTCATCGACGTCGGCGATCCCGCCCACCGTAGCAATTTTGGCGTTGATTGCCCCGCCCACGTCAGGGTTCCAGCCCGGGCTGAACGCATCAGCGCATGCGCTAAGCACGTCGCCGTCGGCCCCCGCCGCGGCCAGGTCGAGACCCAGTCCCCACGTCGGTTCGCTGCGCCAGCCGGTGCAGGTCACCAGCAGCCCGCCGCTTGTGACCAGAGAGAACTGCTCCCCATCCGGCAGCAGCTCGGGGGCCAGCTCCGGCTGCTCGGACGTGCCGCTTTGCGCCGGGTTGAAATCGTCAGGCACGAGGGGCGTCACGGCGTTTTCGTCGATGGGCACCGTCTTGCCGGGGATGCCCTGCGTCTCCTGAACGAGCGACCAGCGGATCTGCTTCTGATCACCGACGTGGCTGACCTCGACCCGGTCGACGGTCCACCGGTGACTCGACAGGTCCTGGCCGCGCAGGTTGCCCTCTGCCGGCAGATCGAACTGCACGAACTCGTCCCAGGCAGGCTCGACAATATCGAGATTGCCCAGCAGCCGGATCGTTTCGTCCGGGCGCGGGTTGTTCGCATCGGCCAGGTAGTCCCCGGCGATGCGGTTGAGATACGCCTGCGGATACCACAGGGCCAGCGCCTGAGCCGGCATCTCGACCGTAGAGCCGGGTCCGGGCGTATCGCCCGGCGCGTAGCTCTTCATGCCGACCTCGTAGGCGAAGCCGTTTGCCACGACCAGGCCGACCGGCTCGTTGTAGTCGGTGGCGATGCTCACGCCTTCCTCGGCGCGCCAGCTCTCCGCGCCGAGCGTGCACGTCACCCCCCGGGCGGTCCGCTCGTCGGTCGTCAGGAAATTCGCGCGCTGGCGCAGCCAGATCGCGCCCAGGCTGTCGCAGCGTGCCCGGCCCATGTAGCCGTTCAGCTCGTTGGTCATTTGCTGCCAGATCGACGCCTTGGCGATCGACGGCATGAGCCATTCGTTCGTTACCCCGCTGAGGAAGAGCGAGCAGACATTGAGGGCGGTCGTGTGCCAGCGCAGCAGGGTGTAGACGATCATGTCCGGGCTGAGCAGCGGCAGATCCGTCCAGACCGTCGGGGTGACGTTCCGGTTGAGCCGGTACTGTGGGCCGGTGATCTGGTCCAACCAGTAATGAGGGCCGGAGACGGAAATGGTGTACGTCGAGCGCGGGGCGTGCAGCACGATATCGTGCATGATCCAGCCGACGAACTGGTCGATGTAGCCGCTGGGCGGCGCGCTGGCCGCCGGGCCAAACACGGCCAGCTCCCAATAGCAGATCGTCGCGCCCTCCGGAATCACTGTCTCGGAGGCGTCCGTGGTGCGCCCGAAGAACGTGAACTGCATCTCGCGGCCCAGCACACGGCTGTCACGGTCCACCCGCAGCACCGTCTGGGGCGGGTGATCCGCATCGTGGACCCAGACGCCGCGATACGCGACGCTGCTCGCGCCGTTGGAGTCGGTGACCTGGAGCGAGATGTGCCGGAAGGTCGTGGTGGCCGGGAAGCGCACCGTGATCGTCGCATCGCCCAGCGTGCCCGCGACGAGCGTGCCGTCGGCGATATCCCAGAGATAACCGACCAGCGTCGCGTTTGGGTATACCGCCGCCGACCGGCTGGCGCTGAGCTGCACCGTGCGATACGTCTGCCCTGCATCGACGAAGCCCGCCGGTTTGAGGTCGATATTGGCGAGCGGGGGCAGGGCCGCGTAACCGGAGCTGTAGGCGACGTCGTAGTCCTTATACTCAGTAAAGGCCTGAAGCAGCCCACCGGTGCTGATCTCACGCAGCAGGTTCAGCCGGGTCCAGATCCGGTACTCGTCGCGCACGGTCAGATAGTGCCCCGCCGCGACGGCCATGTGACCGGGTGATTCTTCTGCGACATACAGCGTCGTGGCCGTCGCGGCCTTGCGTACTCGCAGCTGCCCGACGTCGTGCGCGCCAGCCGTCGTGCCCACGTCGAGCGTCAGGTCCGGCGTGACTGCCTCCCACGACCCTGCCAGCGTGCCCGTCCAGGTCAGCGCGACCACGCCGCCCGTGTCGGCATCCGTCGTCACGCTCTCGACCTGCGTCTGGAACAGCACCGCGCGCGGCGCAACACTCACGTACCGCTTCACACGCTGTGGGTGGCTGCGCACCAGGTTGAGGTCACCGGTGGAATAGGCGGGCATCAGGGAATCTCCACCAGATCGATGATTTCCACCCGCACGTTCGTCCAGTAGCCCTGCCGTGAGGTGCGCCGATCGCCGCGTGGGTAGATCAGCGTGCCGTTGGCCACGATCCAGGTCTTCGTCGTGGCGTTGTAGGTCCGGCGTGTGACCGGGCCGCTGAAGCCGCGGGGATCGGTGCAGAGGCTTTTGATATATGCCAGCTCGTCGATCGACAGCACGGTGAACCGGATGATCTCGCTGGGGTATCCGATGGGAACCGGCTGCTGGTTGCCGTCGGCGTCCCAGTCCTGCGCGTCGATCCACTCCACCTCCAGGTTGGTCGGATCCCAGTACTCGCGGAACAACGGCGGCTCCAATTGGTGGAACGGCAGCAGGGAAGCCTCCTGGTTGTGACCGGGTGCGATCTCGTGCTGGTTAGCCATAGCGATACCCTCGTGCGTGTTGGCCGCTGCTGAACTGCTGCAGCGCGGACGTGAGGCGCGGCAGCACCTGGTTCTCGAATGCTTCCACGACGTCCTGCGGCGATTCGACGCCGGTGATCGGGGCGTTCAGCGTCAGGTAGGTGTCGCCGCCCATGGGCGGTGTCTGGCCGTGGGAGTAGACGGTGGCCGGATTGAACAGTCGCAGCCACTCTGGGCCCCGCTCCCCGACCAGGATATCGGAGTAGGGCAGCACGTCGCCGCCGTCGGCGAACGAGCCGATGTTGAAGTTGAAGCGATTCCAGCCCTGGCGGACGCCGTAGTTGGCCGTGTAGCTGCCGGTGGTTGCCTTCGCCGTATTGGAGATGGAAGTCGACGACGTCGCGGAGCCAGTGAGGATCGAGGCCAACCCTTTGATGATCGGGTTCTCGATGGCCTCTTTGAACTTGCTCTCGACGGTCGTCTTGATGCGGTCGAAGCCGGTCTTGTAGATGTTGTCCTGGCCCGTCAGGTTGTTCCAGAGCTGCTGCTGCTGATCCTGATAGGCCTGCTCACGCGCCGCGTCTTCGATGGCGCGGTCCTCCGCCAGCCGGTCGAGGCGCAGTCGGCGGGATTCCTCGTCCGCGGTGCGCTGATCCTGGTACGCCTGCAGGCGCGTGGCCTTTTCTTCCGCGAGCTGGGCGGTCAGGGCGGTCAACGCTTCCTGCGCCGCGGCACGCTTCTTGTCGGCTTCTTTGTCGAGGGAGGCGGTCAGATCCGCGAGCTGCTTATCCAGCTCTTCCTGGCGCTGCTGGCGCTGCTCGGCGTTGGTCTCGTTTTCGGCGGTGATCTGTTCCTGGCCGCGTTCGAGTGCTGCCCAGGCTGCATCGACGTCGCGGCTCCGGAGCGCGTCGCGCAGGCTCTTGTTGGCCTCGCGGCTGATCTCCAGCAGGCGCTTGTTATGTTCCTTCGTCGCCTTGGTGTCTTCATCCCGGAAGTCAGCGAGCGCCTTCCGCCGGTCCTCTGCGCCTTCGGCCTCTTCGGCTGCCAGGTCCGCCGCCAGGCCGTCGATGATCTTCTGCCGTTCGGCCAGGCCGCTGCGCTCGGCTTTGATTTCCGCCGCGACGAAATCACGCTGGGCTTTGAGCGCTGCCCGGACCGCGTCTGCTTGGTCGCGCTGATCTGCCAGATCCCGTTGCGCCGTCGTGCGCGCCGTGTCCTTCTCGTAGCTGGCGGTCAGGTCGTGCATCGATTGGAGATAGGTGGCGGCCCGATCCGTCGCCGTCTCCATCGCCTTTTGAATGTCTTCGAGGCGATTCTTGAAGTCCTCAGCGGCCTTCGTTTCGCGCTCGCGGGCTTCGGCGGCGGGCAAGATTTGAGCGGTAAGCCGATACTCTTCCAGTCGCAAAGCTTCGAATTCATCACCGAGTGCTTCCATCGCGTCCGAAGTGTCGATCATGTACTCGGCGGAGGTTTCTAGTGATTCTTTCTGAGCCTCCAGCGCGCGACGCTCGCGATCGATAGCTTCCAGACGCGACCGCACCTGTTCGCTGGTCCAGGTTTCCTCACGAGTAAACTGCTCCAACCGAGCCTGAGCGATCTCTTCAGCCGCTCGCCTTGCACCTTCGGCATCGGCTTTCATCGTGGCGATACGGTCGTTTTGAGCTACCGTATTGCTGTCTAGCGCCTCGGTAAAATCACGAGCAGTTGCAGCCGCGTCCCGAGCTGATTCGATCCACTTCGTCTGCTGCTCGCTATACGTTTCAATGGCTTTGCCTGCGAGGGTCCAGGATTCGGTCAAATTGTCATAGTTCTGCACCTGTGCATCGAAGATCTGGTCGTTTTCGGCAGCGATATCACTCAGGGCTTGCAGCTGCTCGCCGTACGTCTGGTTGAACTCCTCGAGCTTTTGCTTTTGCTCGCCCGGCGAGAGCAGGTCCCAGATACCGGACAGCTCGTCCGCCGCATCCCGCATCGTCTGCTGGTCGCCCTTCAGGGCCCTGTAGTAGGCGCTGCGCTCATCGGCCAGCGACTTCTCGGCCTGCGCCTGGTCGATTGCACCCTGGAGCTGCTCGCTCGTCGACTGCGAGATGATCCGCGCTCGCTCGTCCTCTGCGTCGAGCTGCAACTTCAAACGCGCCTGGAACGCCTCCAGTTCCGCCTCGTAGTCCTTGTGCGACTGGATGACGGCGTAGATCCCGGCACTCAACGCGACCGTGCCCGCCCCGAATGCGCCCAGCGCCGCGGTGGACACCCCGATCTCCGCGGCCACCTTCGAGAGTTCTGCGGGCGCACGGCCAATGGCCTCAACCGAGTCGAGCACGTCTGCACCAAGATATAGTCCCTGGCTGACACCGCCCGCCCCGACGCCACTGGCCAGCCCGGCCAGGGCCGTGCCGCGCGAGGCCAGGTCGCCGTAGGTCTCGACGTTCTGTGCCGCGGCGCGAACCTGGGCATCGTACCGCCGCTCGTCTTCCTCGCGCGCCTGTCGAGTAGCATCCGCCGTCTGCTCGACCTCGCGCCGCCGCTTGGACTCGGCCTGGATGGCTTTGCCCTGCGACTGCGCGCTGCGCTCGACCGCGGCGGCATAGTCCAGCTCGGCTTTGCGCACGTCGTAGAGCGCCTTGTAGGCCCGCGTCGCGCCGCTCTCGGTGACCTGGAAGCCGTCTTTTGCATTTTGCCCGGCTCGCCGGATGTCATCCAGCCGCGACGCGGCCAGCTTGACACGCGCATCGAGCAGCTCCAGCTGCGCGCGTGACTTGCGGAATGATGCCTCGTCGGGCTCGACGGCGAGGATGGCGGTTTCGACCTGGTCAGCCATTATTTTTCCTGTTGAAGTACCCGGCCAGCGTGTCGGAGTACGGTTGTTCCTGGTACGCCCGGAGGAGTAAGGCGAGCATCATGTCATCGATCCACAACAGGTCCTGGTCCTCGATGCCGCCCGCGCGGTCCATCTTGGTGAAACCGGACATCAGGAACAGTTGGAATGAGAGCCGGACGTACCACTTCGGGTAGTTGTAGCCCCAGTCGTCCGGCTCCTTGATGCGCCCAGGTTCTTTCTGTACGAAAGTGGCATACCACCGGCGCTCCTCCCGCCGGAACCGCTTTCGCACGTCTGCTAGTTTTTTCGCTCTTCCTCCGTGAGCTGCGACGGAGGTTGAGTGTCCTTCGGTCCGGGCGGCGCATCGGCCTCTTCCAGCGCCATGTAGATCTGCTGGTAGCGCGGCTTCGGCCATCCCTGGAAGGCCTCGAAGGCCTTGCGCAGAGTGTGGGCGGGCGCGTCCACCGCGGGCAGGTCCAACGCCTTGCGCCCGGCGTCGTCGATCTGCGTGACCACACGTGCGAACTGGCGCTCGTAGTAGCGCTGCACGCCGTCTGTGGCGGCTGCGTCCTCGTCATCGCCAGATGTCGGCGGTGCGAGCCGGATCACGATCCGGTCGGCGGCGATCATGTCGCGCACGAGCGGCGGGCGGAACGAGATCTGCACCCCGTCCACCTCGACCGTCTGCGCGCGTTCCTCAACTGCCAGCTTCGTTTTGTCGGTCATCAGGCCCACCGGCGGTGCTCATACCACACGACGCTGCGTTCCGCCGCGGCGGGCACAGCACCCACCTGGAGCGCGACCAGCTTCGACGCGGGCGTGGCCGTGTAGTCCGTGGTGGCCGCCAGGATTTCGCCTTCCGTCCACACCTTGATCTTGCTGCTCGTGTGGTCGCCGTCGGGCACGTAGTCGAGCGTGATCTCGTCCGCCGTGCCGTCACCCTGGAACGTGTACAGCCCGGGCCAGTACTCGGTCGTGGTCTCGAACAGCGGCGCGTTGTTGACGCCGTCGGTCTCGACCGCGAGCGCCTCGCCCCAGGGGTACTTGCTGGTGGGGTTGAGCGACACGGCCATGCGGAATGCACGCCCGGTCCGCTCCTGGAAGCTGCCCGGGCCGAGATACGCGACCTTTGCGCGCGGGCCGAGCAACCCGTAGACGCAGCTCAGGCCATCCGAGCCGTCCTCTTTGCTCGTCGCCTGGCTGAGCAGCCAGATCATGGCGTCGCGGTAATACACCGTGTCGCCGGAGATCGGGTGGATGGACATGCTGCCGACGTCGCGCACCATCTGGTCCTCGAACGCCGCAGCCTGGTCCATGTTCAGGATCGAGGTCTCGATGTCGAACGACGGATACTCGTTCGGCGGGAAGATAAACGTGCCCTGAGGCCGGTTCTGGCCGGTGATGGTGATGCGCTCGGCGTTGGGCACGTTCAGGTTGGCCGTCTGGACGCCCTTCATGATCTGCAGCCCCACACCAGCCCCGTTCGACAGCGACCCGGCCAACCCCATCGGGTAGCCGTCACCGTCGAGCAGCGCGAGCAGGGCATAGTCGAACCCTGCCGCGATGAGTTCTCGTACGTTTACAGGCATAGCTAGATTCCTCCATAGGACACAGCCAGCGTGACCGTCAGGTCCAGTTCGGCCACGTGCTGCGTTGTCTTTGCGATCGCTGAATAGCCCGTGCGGCCTCCGCCTATGCGGATCGGCTCCGGAGCCAGCCAGCGCACGGGATCGCTGGTGGCCTCGTCGTCCAGATCGATCAGGTGGTTATGGACGTCGAAGTACTCCACGGCCTGGGCGATCAGCAGCGGGCCTTGACTCTGGTTCGTGCCTTCGTAGCCCTCCGTGAGGTGGCCCATGACCAGGCGCGGGTGGATCGTGACGATCCACAACGCCGTGCTCCCAGACCCACTCGCTTTCTGCCAGTTGCCCACACGATTCGTCCAATACGGGACGTTGTGCTGTACGTAGACCTCGTACCGCACGGCGTTTTTAGCGTCCGGCAGTGCCTTCCGCTCCAGCAGCACCAGCCGATCGAGCACCCCATCAAGGGCCAGTGGCAGACTCATGGCTACTCCTAGACCGCCAGCAGCGGCTCATCGAAGAGACCGGTGTACGGTTCAAGCGCATTGGTCGTCTCCGGCGGGGCGTCCTTCGGAAACATCACGCGCACCACGCCGTCGATCTGGATCTCCTCGAACGCGCCACGTCGCGCGTAGAGCAGCGCTGCCCAGCGGATCGCCGCCCGGTTCACGACCGGGTCGGGGATCCAGACGTCGATCGCCGTCCCGCTGGTATGCGCGGCGGCTTCGGTCCCGTTGACCCCACGGCGCACGCGCACCGTGTCGGTCTCACTGTCCACGGCCAGCACGCGCAGCAGCTCGTCGTCGAGCCGCAAGAGCTGGCCCGGACTGAAGCGCCCCGTCTCGCCGTCGAGGGTTTCGCCGTCGGCATCGTCCACCGACAGAGACCGGTCGCTCGCCGTCAGATCGTCGGCCAGCGCGTCCAGGCTGTCTTCCCAGGCGTCGGTGTACCGCGGATGCCGGTAACCCCAGAGGCCGTCGACCTGGATCGCGCCCCGCCAGTCGCCGGTCACAGCGCGAGCGAAGGATCGCCCGCTGGCTTGCGTGTACCCCAGGCTGCCGTACGGTGATGGGCCGTACTCAGGCCGCAGCGGAAGCCGCATCACCTCGCCGTCCGGGATGACCTCACCGTCCACCGTCAGGCTCGTCAGAGCCAGGAGCGGGCCATCGAGATGCATCAGGTTGCGCAGGTCCTCGATGTGTGGCCCCAGCGCGTCGTAGGTACGCGTCTCCAGTTGCGGCTCGAACGAGAAGCCGACGATCTGGTCGATGCGGGCCGAGACGTGTTCCAGGGCGCGACGCATGTAGCCGTCGCCGGACGTGTCGTCCGCTTCGACGCGGATCTCCGCACGAGCCTGGGCGAGCGAGGCGTAGCAGCTCACGGCTACTTGCCTTTCTTGGTCGAGGGTTCATCCGTCGGCGCTGGAGTCTCGTCGACTGCAGGCGCGTCGGGCGTGACCTCATCCACGATCACCGGTGCATCCGGGCCGGGGTCCGTCGCGGCGGCATCGGCAGTGACGACCAGCTCGCCGTCACCCTCCGGAGCAGATTCCTCGACCGGCTGGTTCGCCGCCGCCAGGACCTCCTCCAGCCACTTGCGTGCCTTGTCGTGGATGCGCTCGTGCTGGCGCTTCGACATGTTCCGGAATTCGTCTGCACCGACGACATAGGTCAGCGTGTACTGGCCGCGCTGGAGGCCGGGCACGAACTGCCGCACGCCGCCGGCGCTGAGCTGCTTCCCGCTGTGCGCTGAGAGGGCCGAGTCGCTGAGCACCATCTGGCCCGCGCGCAGAGTGAATCCGTGCGTGTTTCGCTTCGGGATCTTGCTGATGTTCATCGCATCTCCTCAAGACGGCAGCCGCCGTCACATTTCCGGCAGAAAATGATCGTCGCGCCGGGCCAGAGACCCGTCCCGGCGCGAGCCGTTTACCGCATCACGAACAGGCAGATCACCTGCGCTGCGCCTTCGGTCGCGGCGTCGCCGGTGGGCACGTAGGTCGCGTAGACGTCCGTGTCCGCGGCCAGCGGGGTCGCCATCTCAGCCGGATCGAAACCGGTCACGACCTGCCCGGCAGTGCCGAGCGCCAGGTCGTTTGCGAACCGGTTTGCGGTCGTACCATCGCCGAGGTCCAGCACGTTGCCAGTGCTGGCGTCGAACGCGGTCGGGATGTTGACCATCCAGCCGACGATCTCCGCCCCCTTCGGCAGGCGGAACAGGCGCTTGGCTGTCGTGTCGGTGTAGTCCAGCGTGCCAAACCGCGCGTTGACCGCCCCGCCCAGTTGGACCGGGCCGAAACCGTCACGCGTGTGGACGCCGGTGTTGGTGACTTGTGCCAGGCTCATACGAGTCTCTCCTGGATCAGATTCGGTCGATGCTGGGCGCGTACGTCTTAGACGTACTTGCTCAGGCCGACGGCGTACAGCGTGGCGACGAAGCTCGGCGTGTCCGTGCCGCCCAGGGTGGCGACGGCGCGGATCTGCGCCTTCAGACGATCACGACGCAGCGCCAGGGTCTGCACGCTGGCCGCGTCCTCGACGACGTCGAAGGTGGCCGCCTCACCGGTGGCCGGGTCGTACAGCGCGTCCGCTGGGACCGCGCCCCAGGTGTCGGACGCTGACGCGCGCTCCTGGAGCGTGATGGTCAAGGTCGGGTTCGTGCCCGACCCCGCCGCGCTGTCCAGCACGAGCAGGAGGTTGCGCTCCAGTTCCGAGATATCCACCGCGTCACCGTTGGCGGTGGCGGCGATGGTGGCTGCCGGCAGCAGGCGCTTGACGGCGAGCTGAGAAGCCGTATCGAACATGAGGTTTTGCCCTTTCACTGGAGGGGGCTGACGCCCCCTCTCGGCCATGACTGGTTTGGACAACGGTCCGACTAACGAGTGAGCGGACCTACGAGATCTGGATGCCCGGCTGGACGCTGAACGCCGGCGGGTACAGCACGCCGAAGTCGACGTCGATGAAGGCCAGGATGACCGTCTCCAGGCTGTCGATAAACCGGTGCTCGGAAACGAGCAGCTCGATGTCGGTCCCGTAGCCGACGACTGCATACTTCCACTCGCCGAAAAACAGGGTCGTCTCGTTGTTCCCGTCACCCTCGTTCTGCGGGATTTGCGTCGTCTCGTGCGTGGGGTAACCCACCAGGCGCGCGCTGCGACGGTCCTCGGACCAGTTTTCGCGCAGGATCGGCTGGCCGTTGGTATCGACCATGTAGTCGTATTCGGTGAACAGGCTGGGATTGCCGATCCACCCCCACGTGGGGGACGATTCGACGTTGGACAGCTTGAGCTGCTTGGTCATGCCCTTGAGCATCGGCAGGTCCGGCGCGCCGCCGTAGCTGCTGCGCACGTTGACGCCAGGCGTATGAAGCAGGCCCAGCGGCTCACTGCCGGTCGAGCCATCCGCGGGCTTGCCCCCCGTGCCGATCAAGAAGGACAGGTCCATCTTGAGACGCATCGAATCGACGATGGCGTCGCGGAGCTTCTGCTCGGCATTGCCGCCCGCAGTGCGGAGCCAGCGGTTCGGCAGGCGCACCATGCAGGCCAGCGTCTTGAGGTTGAGGTTGACCACCCCCCACCCCGGCGCGCCGTCGGGCACCCCCTGCTTCTCACCGACCCAGTAGGACTCGGGCAGCGAGTTCATTTTGTTGATGGTCAGCGACTGGATGCCGTTCATCGGATACGTGTCCGCACCGGCAGCCATCACGACCTCGTTGGCGATGAGCGGATCGAGGATCTCAGCCGCGATCTCCTCGTTGAGCACGAACGCGCCGCGCGGCCCGTCCGAGTAGCTCACGCCCGCGTCGCGCAGGGCGAAGCCCTCGTTACGACTGGTGCGGGTGGCATGTTCCACGGAACGCATCAGGTCACGCGTGCTCATGCGGGGGAACCGGGGCGAACGACGGCCCGAGGCCGCCAGGACTGCGTCGACGATGCCGGGGCGCTCAGCGCCGCGGTTGAAATACGGTGCCTGCGTGCCGCTGCGAAGCGGGCGCTGGCTGCGTGCGCCGGTGGTCACCGGCGGGATGACCGGCGCAGGGGCCGGGGTGCGATCGGCCAGCGCCGCCGCGCGCTGGCGCGCCGTGCGCAGGGCGTTGTAGTTGTACGCCCGCGTGCCATCGGGCACGTCGATCAGAGCGAGCATGTTTTCCAGAGCGCCGCGCATATCGTCGACCGACGCGTCGTCGGCCAGGTCGAGGGCGGCGCGCATGGCGGCGAGGTCCACCGCCGGCGCATCGGTGCTCATGGCAGCCTGCGTGCCACCCTCTCCCTCCGAATCGGAGATCTGGGACAGCAGCATCTGGAGCGCTTCGGCGACGGCTTCCGGGGTCGCCTCGACGCCCAGGAAATCGGCCAGGGCGGCCAGGGTCTCAGGGTCCATCGGATTACTACCTTTCGTGTTCAAAAGCGAACGAAGGCCAGCGAGCGACGCCTCCCGCGCCGGACCTGGTACTGTCTGAGTCATCGGACGATCTGGCCCGGCCCCGGACGCCTCCCGCGTCGTAGGGCTTGGGAAACCGGCATCCGGAGACACCGGGGACACAACAATCGAAGGGGCCGACGAGATGGTGATGGTCGTGCCCGCATACGGCACGCGACGTGCTGACGCCTGCTCCAGCTCGCGGATCGTGGCGTCGAACCCGGCCAGCGTGACCGGGCCCAGCCCGGGCTCGGCAGGGTTCTTGGTCAACGACCACCCTGCCAGCGGCCACACGCGGTTCTCCCCGCTGGCCCAGTTGAAGCCGGTCTCGACGTAGTGCGCGAGACTGTCCGAGCTGTAGGACAGCAGCCCGGCGGCGATCTCCTCCAGCGTGCGCTTCAGCAGCGGGTGGCTGCGAAACAGCAGGTGCTCGACCCAGATGCCGTAGCTATACAGCTCCAGCCGGTGACGCTTGCCGATCGGACGCCAGGCATAGTCGATATCCATGCCGTGCTCGTACCACAGCGGCGCGTCCTGGTAGAACTCGGTCAGCAGGTGTGACGTCGTGGCAAAAAACGTGTCGTAGGCGTCCAGGTGCTCCGGGTTGGTGAACAGCATGCCCCAGCCGCGGACGACGATCAGGTCACCATCCTGGCGCACCGCCAGCGGCGCGCGGCGATAACCGGCCCGCGTGCGACGCACGGATCCCCAGGCGGCGATCGTCGCCTTCTCCTGGTCGTCCGTCTGCGCCAGCACACGGTTGTAGACGTCGAGCCATTGGGCTTGCTCGTCAGCAGCGAGGGTCTGGCGCACGTCGTCGGGTAGCTCGTTGATGGTCATGTGTCTCGCCTACTTCCGGCGCGCCCGGCGGCCATGAACCTGGCCGTGCGCGACCTCACGTACCGTCTGGTGGAAAACGAGCAGCAGCAGGTCGGTGGCCTGCGGCGACAGCTCCTGGAGCACGTCCGGTGCGAATGCCCAGCCAGTGTTGCGATGGAAGTCCTGCCGGTCGCGGCCCTGCACGTAACGGGTGTACGGCGTCTCGTTGCGCGCGCCGATCTCCATCTCGTAGCGCCGGATGCGCACGTAGACTTTCCAGGCGCGGATCATGGTGTTGGTGCGCTGTGTCGGGATGCCGCGACCGAAACCGCGCGTCGCAAAATAGGCCGCCTTCTGGCGGGAGTAACCGCGCGGTGTATTCCACGGCTTGGCTGCATCCTCCGGGTGTTTCGACAGCGTCCAGTCGATCGGATGGAAGACGTTTTCTGGCGCGAGGCGCAGCGTGCTGTCGAGCTGGTCCTCGAACCACGGCACGATCTGGTCCTCAGCCTGCTCCAGGGTGGTGATCGGCGCGGCCTCGAGGGCCCACGCCATCGCCGCGATCGCGTCCTTGTCATAGGCGAGCGCTGCCTCAAACATGCGCCACCTCTGCATCCTGATCGTGCTCATGCTCGTGATCGTGCGGGTGCTCGCCGGGTGCAGCACGGTCCGCCGAGAAGAGCGGAATCTTGCGAATGTTGCCCTGCGCCTTCTGGTCGGTGACCTCGAGGCTGCAGTCACATTTCCGCCCGGTGCATTCGAGCGTGCGGGACTGTGGCCGCACGCCAGCCTTGTCCCAGGTCGAGCGCCGGTGCACTTGGCCCGCTGCGGCCAGGCACGATTTGCAGTGCTCCTCGGTCTGCCCCAACGTCCAGATGACCATCGGGTTTTTCTTTCCGGAAAGCAGCGCCTGGTGATAGACACCGCGCAGCGTCTTCGTCCACATGTCCACGCGCGCCAGGAACTGATCCCGGACGCGATAGAACTTCACCAGCGTCTGCAGACTCTCGCTGCGCAGCCGGTCGCGCTCGTTCGGATCGCTCTCACCGTCGAGCTGCGCGAGCAGGTCCTGGCTCTCGTCCCATAACGGCAGCGCGGTGCGATACAGCTCGTTTGCCAGCGCGGTCCAGTACGATCGCTCTTCCTTCTGCAGCGACTTGAGGGTGACTGTTTCATCTTCGGTGAGAGACTCGCCGTCCTTCATGCCCGCTTCCGACAGCCCGGCCAGATACGCGCCTTCGAAGGCGCGGCTGATCTCTCGCCGGCCACGGTCACCGAAGACGCGGCGGTCGACCTCGTGTGCAAATGCGCTGCGGATTAGCTCGTACAGCGCCGCGCGATAGGTGGTCTCCAGCGTGGCGTAGTCCGTATTGGCGCGCGCTGCCGACGGTCCGGCCAGCAGCAGACGCCTCACCTGGTCGTACATGGCGTCCTGCGCCTCCCCTGTGGTTGCCAGGACACGCAGCAGCGCAACCGCATCTGACGGCAATGCGTCCGGCGTGAAGGCATAGTCACCACCCCGGCGAGCCAGCACCCGGCTGGCGGTGATCAGCTCGTCGAACTGTGCTGGCGGCAGCAGGCGAATCGTGCGGCCACCGGCGCGAATCGGAGGGATCACCCAGTTGGTCTGATATGCCGTCCGGCTCAGCTCGATCCGGTCCGTGTGCACCGAGACGGTCTCTTCCCAGGTCGGGATCTGGACGTCCATGAGTGCGCTGTAGGCCAGCGTGATGTGCGGATGCCAGTCGCCCGGCATGCTGTATGGCGAGACGGGGATCTGATGCTGCGCGCACCACGTCACCATTTGCTCTTGCAGCTCCCGGAGCGAGTCGTCGGGCTGCACGTCGAGGATCACGACGACCTGGTCGTCCTGCTTGAAGGTCGCCACCGGGCCAACACCGATCACGGCGCGCCCGATCGTCGGGCCGAACGCCGCCTGCATCTCCATCGCCAACGCATCGCTCAGCACGGGGATGCTCACCAGGGTGACGTGCAGGTCCTCAGGACGCGTCCAGCGGATGGCCTCGTCGTCCGGCAGCAGCAGGCGAAGGTGGGCCTGGATGGCCTCGACCGTGCGCGTATTTTCGAGACGCAGCAGGACGGTTGCCGACGGCGTGCCATCACTCGACATACGAGCCGCGCTCTTGGCTGGCGCGGGCGGCTGAGCGGTGGGATCGGACTCGCTGCCGATCACCTGCTCCAGCTCTGCTCCGGCGGTTGCGGTTTCGCCGCGACCGACCGGCACGCTGGCTGTCAGCTCCGGCACCTTGTCCATCTGCGACACGGTGACGGGAACTTTGTCTCTGGGCATCCAGAAGTAATCGCCACCGGTGATCGCATCCTGTCCCAGTTGAAGGCGTGCCTCGTTGAAGGTGATGACGCCCTTCTCCAACAGCCGGGTGATTTCATCGACTGTACGCTGCTCGCCCGCATTAGCAGGGGATCCGGTGGGCGCTGGAGCGCTGGGGGCCACCGCAGATCCTGCAGGCAGCGCCTGTGCAGGTGTGGTCCCTGACAGCGGCGCCTCTGGTGCGGGAGGCCGCGGGGCCAGCTGCGCCGGCTCGTCGTCCAGGCTGTCGCCTGCACCGCTGGTGAGCGTGATCGGCGATGGCATGGGCACGTGTGACGTGCCGAGCAGCAGCCGGTCGCTCAGCAGCGGGATACGGTCCTTATGGACCGGCACACCGCCGAACATGTAATAGTCCTTCAGCGACTCGTCCGGCTCTTTCACGCCCGCGTCGACCTGCGCCTGGTAGAGCGTCAGGTAGCCGGCCTGCAACTGCGCGTTCACGACACTGGTCTGCGCCTGTTTGTCCTGCTGCAGCACGGCACTCAAGTCCGGCTCCAGGCGCACCTCGTTGTCTAGCTCGCCCGCCAGTTGCTTCGTCATGCTGCGCGCATACCAGTTCGCGCGGGGACGCAGCCAGTAGTCCACCCAGCCTTTGTTGGACTGGTAGTGCGCAGCGTAGCTGCTCTCCGATGGCAGCAGCAGGTCGAGCGGCACGTCGAAGGCCATCGAGACGGCGATGCGCGCCTCCTCGTAAAACTTCTCCATGCCGACTTCGTCGAACTTCTGCTGGAGCTGCACCCATTCCCAACGCCCGGACGAGACCAGCGTCCGCCCTGCGTTGCGGGCTCCCTGGGTGACGCGGCGCAGCAGGTCGATCATTTTGTTGCGCGTCTCTTTGCTCGGAGCGGTGGTGTCTTTGTCCGCGGGCTGCAGCACGCTGAGCGGGATGGCCCGGTTGCGCATGAATGAGAGCGCCGTCAGCGCGGCTTCGGCCTCCACGCCCGCCTGCTCGAATGCATTCTCGGCGGGCGACACGCCGCCGTAATCGTCGTCGAAGTCGACGCCGTGCAGGTAGATGCCATCGTTAGGGGCGATGAAATCAGCGGCAACCTGGTCGTACGTGCCACCGTAGTGGATGATCCGGAACCCGCGCAGCCCATGGGTATCGACCATCGGCTCGTAGACATTGGGGTTAACCCACTGCAGGCCTGTGACGCGCCCGGAGACCATGCGCCGCTTGAAGATCAGGGTGTCACCGAAGAAGCACAAGCTCAGCTCGGCGCGCATCAGGATATCCGGCATGTCCGCGTTGTGACGCATGAGCTGGTTGAGCGGGTGATCGTCGAGCGGCTTGCCGTCTCGATCCACGACGCGGAACGGGACCTGCGAAAGCACGGTGGCGCGAATGTTGGCGGCCCGGTACGCGGTGGTGGAGGTGGCGTACAGGCGCGCCAGATCGCGCACGGTCGCCTCCGGCGCATTCAGCGCGTTCGAGACGAACGTGTCCAGGTCCGCGCGGAACGCGCGCTCATGATCGGCGCGAGACACCAGGAATACGCTCACGAGATCCCCTTAGGCATCAGCGCCCCAATCGGATGGTTGATCCACATACATGACCGCGTATCGCGTCGCGTCCAGTCCGTGGTTGTTTGCATCTACCGGTTCCTCCCGGCCCTGCTCCCCTTCGCGGGCCTTCTTCCAGATGTAGGCCGGAAATTCAGCCAATGTGCTCTTCGGCTTCGCGCCCAGCCGGTCGTCTTCCTCGACCGGTGCCCCGCGCATGACGAAGAGCCGGGGCTTGCCATCCGCCTGACGGCGCAGTCGCTGCTGCACCGCCTGAATCCCTAGCGATATGTCCTTGCGAGCTGGCGTGGTCGGGATGCCATATTTCGCCAGCGTCGCCCGGTCCTCCGCATCGTGGTCCGCCAGCGTCGCTTCGATGCGCTCGCCCTTCGCCCGGAGCTGGTACTGCTCTCGCTCCGAGAGTCCCTTCCACTCGTCGACGTCGATCCCGACGGTGAGGGCGTTGATCTGGTGGGCGCAGTCCTCGACGAGGGTGTGCGTCACGTACAGCTCACGGTACAGATACATGCGCCCGTCGCTGTCGATGGCCCACCACTGGCAGACGAACGGGTTGACGAACCCGAAGTCGATCGCGCGAATCCGCCGCCACGTCGAGGGCGGGTTGAAGTGCTCGATCACGTGGACGTCCGCGTCGAAGTCGGCATACACTGCCCCCTCCGCCTGGACCCACTTGCCGTCGCGCAATCGCAGGCCCAGCACCCCGGTCAGGCCGGCCAGCGTTTCCAGATAATCCGGCGGGTTGGCCGGGTTATCCGCTGCGCTGCTGTAGTAGACCGAGGCCTCGCCGCCCAGGATCAGGCGTTGGTAGATCCAGTGGCTCGGCGCATCCGGGTTCGTGCAGAGGATCAGCTGCCGCCACGGGGCCGCCTTGCCACGCAGACGGGCCAGCAGCTCGTTGTAGTCATCCTCCGTGAAGGCCGTCGCCTCCTCGATGAGGATGATGTCGACCGAGCCGTCGCCGCCGATCGACCGCAGCGCCTCACGCTGTTCGGCATTTTTCATGCCGCCCCAATAGAGGACACTCTCGTTGGGGTAGTCGAACAGCGTGTCCGACTTCAGCATCCGGATGCGCGGGTCGTTGCCGGTGACGGTGCGGCGCAGCATTGGCACGAGCGATTTGCTCGCATACTCGCGCGCCTTGCGCAGCATCAGGCCGGTCGCGCCGTGGTACTTGAGCATGTACGCATTGACCTTCTCCAGCGCGGCGCGGCTCTTGCCCCCGCCCGCGCTGCCGGTCAGCAGCACCACCTTCGACTTGTCGCGCAGGAACGGAATCTGCCAGGGATATGGGTTGTAAAGGTGCTTAGTCGTCTGTGGCGGCGTCCGCCGCGCTCGCGTCGTCGGGCGAGTCTGCGTCCGTGTCGCTGCCATCGTCATCGTCCCAATCGTCCGGCGAGAACCCGCTCCCGTAGAGCTTTATCGGGATTTCACCCCCATCGATACCGCTGTGCTCCATGCGGTGGACGTCGTAGAGTTCCGCCGCCTGCCGTTGGAGCTTGCTGGCCAGCTCGATCGCCTTGAACAGCGTCGCCTGATCCAGTGCCAGGGTGATGACTTCGCGGTCCGCCGCGCCGTTTTGTCCCTTCACCAGACGTCGTGTCGTTTTGAAGAACTGCGGCGTCTGCTCCAGGAGCTGCGCCGCCAGCTTGCGGAGCGATTCGCCTGCCGTCCAATCCGCCTCGCGGATGCGCCGACGGCGCGCTTCCCACAATGCCTGCTCCGCTTCGTCCTGCGCTTTGTCCCAGGCCTCGACCCGTTTCTGCCAGTCGAAGCGCCCGGACCAGTCCTTCAGCGTCGCCAGTCGTTTCGTTGGCGGGACGATCGGCGGCAAATCTGGTCCCGGTTTGGTCTCGGTCTGGTAGCGGTCCAGCAGCTTGGCTAGACTGCGCCCCGGTCCCAGTCGGCAGTAGTCCATGAAGGCGGCATAGGCCTTGTTGGTCTCGCTGGCGAGCTGCTCGCACTCTGCGGGCGTGGTCGCCTCGACGGGATCGAGGGAGGGATGAGGGTCGGTCACTCACATCACCCGCCCTCGGCCAGGCGTGGCTCTAGCCCCATGCCTGCCAACCGCTCCAGGATGACCGCTACGTACACCGGCTGCAGCTCCAGCCCGTACACCACCCGCCCCGTCTGCTCGCCCGCCACGTGCTGGCTGCCGCTGCCTGAAAACGGCTCGTAGCACAGCTCGCCAAAGCGCGTGTGCTGGCGCATCGGGATTGCAAACAACTCGACCGGCTTCGACGTCGGGTGATCGGTCGATTCGCCTGCGGGAACTGTCGGCTGGTCCCAGACGGTCGAGGGGTAATCGTCGGCCACGCGCGGCGGCTTCTGGCCCTTCACCCAGCCGAAGAAACACGGCTCGTGCTGCCACATGTACCAGCTGCGCGTCAGGATGGGCCGGTCCTTGGCCCAGATGATCTGCTGGTGCACGAACGCCCCGTGCCGCTCCCAGACCGCCTCCAGCAGCGCCTGCTTGCGGCTGGCGTGCCAGCAGTACCATGCCGCGTTGGGCTGGATGGCGTGTTCGATCGCACAGCTCACGAAGCCGTCGTACAGGCCATCACCCTGCGTCGCGTCGTCCCAGTCGTGGTAGGTCGCGCTCCAGTCCTTGTTGGCGTCCGGCTCGCCCCACTTGTGGGGATGGTTCGTGCCGTCGTAGTCCACCAGGTAGGGTGGATCGGTGGCGAACAGAATCGCCCGCTCGTCGCCCATTAGGCGGGTGACGTCGGCGGGGTCAGTGGCGTCACCGCACAGCAGACGGTGCGCCCGACCGGGCACGGTCAGGGAGGGAATCTCCCACAACTGGCCGCGCGCCGTCGCCCACTTCTGCTGCAGCTCCTCGGCGTGATCCAGGTCCGCGCCCGGATCCTCCGCCGCTTCGAACTCAGGCTCTTCCTCAAGGAGGTTGATCAATCCGACGAGGTCGTCTTCGTCGACGGTGATCGGCAGCTCGTCCGCGGCGGCCAGGCGTTTCAGCAGCGCCAGGTAGTCCGCCTCCTGCCACAGTCGCGCTACTTCCGCTGCGCTGAACCCGACGACGGTCAGGTTGTTGTGCGCCACGCCGAAGGCTTCCGCCGCCGCGCGGGAGGCCGCGTCTGCGCCGAACACCAGCGGCACGCACCAGTTGCCGTCTACATCCAACCCGACGCCAGGGGGCGGCTCTTCACCCGCCCTGCGGATGAGATCCAGCGCCTCCAGCCGCCCGTTGCCTGCCGGAATCCCGGCCAGCGTTGCGTCGTAGAGCGACGGATCGCGGAAGCCGTAGCGCCGGATGGACGCTGCCAGCTGATCCAGATCGTGTCGCTTCGGATTCTCGCCCCAGCGCCACGTCAGCGCCTGGTCGAGCGTCACGTAGCGCAAGCTGAGTAACTGCCCTGCCAGGTCGCTCATTCAGCCGCCTTGCCGGCACGCTCCAGCAGCCACCCGAACAGCATCCCGAGCGGGACTTGGGCCGCGAGCCAGATCAGCATGAGATCCGGAAAAATGTGCATGGATGCTCCTGGAAAAAACGAAAGCGACAGCACGCATGGCGCGCTGTCGCCTGAATGGACACTGCGAGGTACAGCGACCTCGCCGGATTACAATCCCACCGGTGATCAGCCGGTGGTGATGTGACGGGCGTAGGATGGACCCTGACGCCCGCCAGTGGGAGCCACTGCCCCCAAAGAAATCGCATCGGGCATCACGCCCGCGATTTTCGTTTTAAGGTCCCCACCACCCGCCCTCGCCGCGGTAATCGAACCAGCCACAGGGAGCAGCGAGGGCGTGGATTGGGTCACGGGGGGTTCGAGATTCAGTGTAGCACATGCGTTCCGCGCATGTAAGATCGTTTATATGGCGGATCGTTTATATGACGGATGGTTCATAGCTCTACGTCTTTGGGCTGCGTCCACTCTGACTGCTCGACCATAATCCGTTTGTGACTGCGATTCCCGACCCACGAAATACGCCCCTCATTCTCGAGCTTGCGCAGATGGGTTTGCACGCTAGATGGGTGAAGATCGAATTCGTCAGCGATCTCCTGGATGGTCGGCGGGATGCCGTTCTGTTCCCGGGACAACCAGCAGATATAGCGCAAGATCGCATCGCGCTGCGTCTCCCCATTCCATCGAGATCTCTTCCGTTGGTACAAAGGCGAGTTGACCCTCTCGTATACACCAGTAAGCCATATCCCGATGATATAGTCACGGCGTGTTGCTTTCGGAAATTCATTGAGACAAAAAAGGGGCGCTGCGCGCGCCCCTGCTGGCCTTGCTTTCGTTAGCTTTCCAGCGATTCGAGCAGCTCGTCGATGTTGGCGCGTTGGCGGCCCAGGTAGCCGTGGGGGTTGCCGGTGCACATCTGGAGCGTACTGATCAGGTAGGCGTCAGCGCGCGCTTCTTCGCGCGTTCCGGCGGTGGCCGTTCGTACCAGTCGAATGGCCTCCTGGATGTGCGTGCGCGCCTCCTCCAGCATGTCCAGCCGCTCGCCGCGTCCTGGCTCTACGCTGCTGGCCTGCGTTGCGTAGCCCTTCCAGCCGGTGAAGGCTAGGCCTTCGTAGGATGTTGGCATCCGGTCCAGCAGCCGTTCCAGGCGAGCGCGTGACGCCTGCGTGATCGTCGCCAGGTCGTAGGTATGATGATGCTCGCGCGGGCGATCCGGGCGGTCGATCACCAGCTTGTTCTGATTCGTCGGGGCGGTCGCGTCGATCTCGAAGACTTCAGCGTAATCGCGTAAGAAAATGCTCATCGTGGTGCTCCTCCGTGTCTGCGATCCAATCCAATGACTGCATGATACGATGGATGCGCACCCCGACCGGAGGCTGAGCAGCCGGTCATCCCTGAGCGGAATGTAACCTGATCCGGCGGGGCTGGTGGCAAAAAAAAGGGGCGCTTCTGCGCCCCCGGTCTGCTTAGCGTGCTACTTGAGTACGGCGCGAATGCACTCGATGTTGGCTGGATTCTTGCTCGCCCTGCTGTGGTGATTGCGGATGCAGCTCGTCAGTCGCGGGATCAGTGAAAGCTCCGCGAGCGGCTCCTGGCCCGTCTCCAGCGTGCTCAAACGGATCAGCTGGATGGCCGCCTCGATGTGCGCGCGGGCTTCGTCCAGCATGTTCAGTCTTTCGCTGCGCCTCATCTCCGGTTCCGGTGCAGTGTAAGCGTAACCCCGCCAGCCGTTTGGCGTCATCCCCTGGTAATACCAGGGCACCTCGGCCAGCAAGCGCTGGATGCGCGCGCGTGATGCGGGCGATACTTTCGTCAGATCGTACGTGTTGTTGTGGCCGTTCCGGCGATCCGGGCGGTCGATGGTCAGGCGTTCTTCGCTCGACGTCGCGGTCGGGGCCAGGTGAAAAACTTCAGCGTAATCGCGTAGGGTAGTGCTCATGGTGGTGCTCCTTTCGTATCGTGTGCAATCCAATCCAGTGACTGCATGATACGATTAAAGAGCGCCCTGACCGGAGGCTGAGCAGCCGGTCATCCCTGAGCGGAATGTAACCTGATCCGGCGAGTCTGGCAGCAAAAAAAAAGGGGCGCTGGTGCGCCCCATACGATCCCGTCGAGCTTTGTCTTACTCCTGAAGCGCCGCGCGCAGCTCCTCGATGTTGTACGGCTGGTTGGCCAGGTACTCGTGATCGTTACCCGCGCACATCTTGAGCGTGGGGATCACGTAGGCTCTAGCGCCCGCCTCTTCGGTCGTGCCCCGCGTCGCCTCGCGGATGAGGCGGACGGCCTCGTCGATGTACCCGCGTGCTTCATCCAGCATGTCCAGTCGCTCGAGGCGCTCGTCATCGTGGTTGCTCGTGCGGTCAGCAAAATCTACGTCGTTCATGGTGGTGCTCCTCTCGTATCGTGTGCAATCCAATCCAGTGACTGCATGATACGATTAAAGGGCACCCTGACCGGAGGCTGAGCAGCCGGTCATCCCTGAGCGGAATGTAACCTCAGATGTCTTCCATATCTTGGAATCGCGCAGCAGCCGCGCGTCGCTTCTTGGATATCAGATCGCGGTAGATCTGGTCCACCGCTCCAATCCAAGCCGCTCCATAATTGAACTGTATTATCTCATCGCAGTTGCATTCGAATACCAGTTCGCCCAGCCAATGCACGCGCACGCTGATCGGATCCGGACCATCGATACGAGCCAGGCCTGTTTCATTCGACTCTAACAGCAGTGTCGCGTCCTCGTAAGCATGGACCGACCAACCCCAATCGCGACGACTGGACGAGGTTCGAGGGCGTGGCTCTCCCAGGGTGCGAGCCACGTAGTGGACACGGCGAGCAAGATCCAGAGCGTGGCTCTTCTCCCATCGCTTATCCAGCCAGGCACCGAAGCGATGCCACAATCCATCGCTGGTACGCTTCCGCTTACGACGTCTCATTTCTGCTCCACAGTCAGAGCGATCAGCAGCAGCTCAGCCAAGGCACGCTTGCGAGACGGGGCCTCAACCTCGGCGTAGTGCGTGAAATCGCCATAGGACCAGTCGCACCGAATTTCGACCCAGACAGTTGCTCTGCCCATGGTAGGGTAGATCACGAGCTCGCTACTCCCCAGCGCACCTATCAGCGGGTCCAGATCACGCAAGCACTGGTCGATATCATGCGTCCAATCGGGGAGACGATCCGGTAGCAGTGCATAGCGCCACGCTGTATCCTCATCTCGGTGCCACGTCGGGCTGACTGGCTCCCCCTGTAGATCGAGCACGCGGAAGCGCCCTGCGTCGCTGACTTCAACGCGGCAGCCCGATCGTTCAGCGATGGCTCGATTGAGCGCGTCATCACTTAGGTTACGAATCTCATCCTGGTTCATCTGATACCCTATCCACCCTGGCCAAATACTGATCGCACCGGCATCCATCCGCCCCGCTGCCCGCGCCGCTCGATCACCCCGCGCGACTCCAGACGCACCAGCACGTAGCGCACCGTCCGATCATGCTTGCCCGTGAGATCCGCCAGCACGCGCGTCCGGACCGGCTGGCGCGTTCGCCGCCAGCTCGCGGTGACCTCGTTGCAAATCCATTGTTCAAACAAGGACATTTTCGGAAACCCCCACCTCGATCTGTTCGTCGCGCCGCAACCGGTCCGCCAGGCGGATGAGCGCTGTATTGTTGTATGGCAAGTAGTAGTCCCCGCTGGGGAAGTAGATCATGCCGGGCGTACACCAGCCGATCACCGGCCAGAACGTATCCCGCGCCATGCCGACGTGGAATTGCTGCTCACGCAGGTGCTCGACGAGCGCGCTGCCTTCCTTACGGACGCGGGTGTAGTTCGGGATATCCCGAAAAAAGGGCGCGATGAGCGGGATGCCCAGGAGCCGGTAGACGTCCAACTCCTCTGGTGTGTCGAGACGACGATCGCCCCGCCACATCCAGCCCCCTTCGACACGCAGCGTATCGTGATCGTGATCCGGCAGCAGACCGCCGCGGCTGTGGGGCGTCATCAGCATCTGATTCGCCCCGCCGGGCCAGCGCGGCTGATCGCTGCTGCCCGGTCCGGTCCGGATCTGGTAAATGAGTCCCCACTGAGGTGCAGATGTGATAAACAAATCAACGGGAATGCCATCGTAAACGAATGCTTTATACCGTGATCCCCAGGCGAGGAGGGAGCCGGTGGACTTCCGGCGCTGCTCTATGATCCCGTGCGCCAACCACTCGTTGCACTGCTCGTCGAGCAACGTGCCGTCGGCAATGGCGACCAGCTCGATGTCACCGATCCGATCCTGGCCGCGGCGCAGCGACCCGGCCACCGAAAGGCGCGAGCACACCGGTTCGAGTTCTCGCACCAGCTCGCCGGCGAGTGCCGCCATCTGCAGCCACGGGTAACGAGTCTTTGCCATGAGGACCTCCTGCGCTGAGGGAGAGCCGTACTCGCGGCTCTCCCGGTCGTTCGGGGTGGGATCAGAACGGCAGGTCGTCGTCCAGCGCGGGACGATCGTCAATCACGCCAGGCGCGGTGATGCGAGGCGCACGCAGGTCGCCCGTGTCGTACTCCTCGTAGAAGTCGCCGACGACGTAGGTCGTGTTGCCCGCCTCTTCATGCTCGCGGATGCGACGCGCGACGTACTCCTCTCGTCGCGTGTCGAAGTCTTCATCCTCGTCTCCGTCCTGAGCGTCAGCGAAATCGCCCATCACGTCCTCGAAGAAGCCAAAGTCCATCTCGTCGGCCTCCTCTTCAAAGTCACGATCCGCGCGCTGGCCGCAGATGCTGCAGGCCAGATCACCCGCGTAGGTGACGTACGCTGGGCGCAGCACGTCGTCACCGACTCCGCCGGTCACGTCCATGCAGATCAGGCATCCGCAATCGGGGCAGCTCACATAGTTGCCGCCGTTTTCCTCACAGAGTTCGCACACGATCAGGACCTCCCCGCCTTGAAACGCAAGATAACCCACCGTTCGGGCTGCTCCATCAGTTCTCCTCCGGGGTTAGCTCGCGTAGGACGTCGAGCACACCGGCGATGTGTTGGCCATCCTGCTGCTCGTATCCCGTGCAGAAGTCGAGCGCGTCGAGGATCAGGCCCTGATTGAGATCGGCGTTGCTAATCTCGCCCTGCCGGATGCCGTTACGCACGGTCTCAGCCTCAAGGCTCAGCTCTACCGCTACATCCGCGAACCTCTGCAGCGTAGCCTCGAACTGTGTCAGCACGTCAGCCTCGTGTACGGGCTCCAGCGCGGCCTGCGGTGCAGGCTCGGGGTTGGTGATCAGCACGTACCGGCCCTGGGCGGTCGTCCGGAGGGTCTTCGCGCTAACCAACCGCCGCAGGGCGACCTGGAACAGACCATCGTCCATGCGAGCAGACCGCTGCGCCCGGACCGCGCGATACAGCTCCCGCGCCGTCAGCATCTCGCCGTATTTCAGGCAGTCTCGGATCACGCCCGCGAAGCCGTCGATGCGCTCCTCGATCGCCTCGTGTGCCTCGTCGAACGACAGTGACGACAGCCAGTAGAGCACCGCGCTCGGCGTATTTGGCGCATCCAGCTCCGGCAAGGCTGAGTCAGACGTGAGCACCTCGCCCGCGTCGATCATCGCCTGGAGCTGCGCACGCCATAGGCCGCTAAACTCGACCGGCATACGCTGGTTGAGTTCGAGGCTGGACATGGGGCCATCAGAAAGAGCGGAGAGGATCAGGGTGACCAGCTCGGGGTCCTCGGGCACCGATGCTGCGTCCGTATCGGTGGGAATGCAGCCCTCGTCGGCCACGCGGTAGCTTGCACGTCCGGACTGGACGTCCCTCACCTGGACGATCAGTCCCTCCTGGAGCAGCGAGTCGCGGGCGACTTCGTAGATCATGTGCGAGACTTGCGCACCGAGTTCGCGCTTCAGTTCCGCAACCCCGAGCGGGCGCTCACAAAGCGCTGTCAGGATTGCTTCGCGGACCACCTGCACCGCGTCGCGCTCGTCCTGATCACCACCGGCTAGGTCGGGTGCCGGATTACCGGCGGTGTCGGGCGACGCGGCCAGCCGGGTGTACTCACCGTCGGCCACGATCAGGCCAGCAGTCTGAAGCCGACCATAGGCCTCGTCAAGCACGCCCGTCGCAAAACCGGGCATGGCGCGGAAAAGGTCGCGCCGTGCGTTGATCGCCAGCATGGCCAGCATCCGGTCCATCGCGCGCTGGATCTCGTCCTCGCGCATTCGAGCGATGCGGCGCTCATCGTCCCACTTTGGTAACTGCGTGCGGAACCATTCGACCAACGAAAGCCGTGACTCATCGAAGGGCGGTTCGTCTAGTTCGATGGCGAGACCATAGGGCAAGTAGTCCCGGAGCGTCCCACGCACGTCATCGCTGTTGCCGAAGACAGCCAGACCCTTGATGTACTCGACACTTGAGAGCATCAAACGCCGGAGTTCCTCGTGCGCATCCGCGTCGATTTCTGCCAGGGCGGGCAAGTCGAGCTTTTCCAACGCCTGTCGCGCGGCGCGCAGGGCGCTGCCTTTGCGGATGTTCGTCGTGTCGTACACCTTGCCGTCGGCACCGATCCGCGTTTGATCAGGTGTTAACTTATTAACACCTGATTCGTTTTCGAATTCCCTGCGCCACTTCCCAACGGTGACGTGGCTCACCCCCAACTCCGCGGCCACGGCGCGATTGGACATGCTTGTCCAGGCGTGCCCACGCGCGACGCGGCGTTCGTAGATGCTCCGCCGATCGGCGTCGGTCAGCGGCTGGCCGTGGTGCAGGTTGTCTTCCTCAGCAAACTCGATCGCATCTGCCAGGGTTCCATCGTGCACGATCGCTTCCAAGGGCTGCAGAGGCAGCGAGTAATGTTCGGATTCGGACTGCGCCTCAGTCATCGCTCCGGCATAGCCCGCGTGCCGGTGAAAGCCACCGGCGACGATCAGCTTGCTTCGCCCCGGGATACGAAACACGTCGAGCGGGTCCTTGTACTTGCCGCCGTTGAGGATCACCTGCTTGAGATACTCGACGCGCGTCTGATCGAGACCGTTAGCGCGCGGCTGCACCTCGTCCAGGATCTCCAGTTCGGCGAGGGTGACCACTCGCGCCTCGGCGGTTTCAGCGGCTTCGGCGGCTTCGGCCTGACGCCGCGCCTTCACTCCGCTCATCGCAGCCAGCGCCGAGAGCGGATCATCGTCCCGCAGCTGCTTCTGTAACTTACTGGTCATGCCTCAATACCTCGCTTCCGTAGTTCGCGGACGATATGCCGGTACACGATCTTGAATTCCCGGTAGGCCACCGACCGGCGCGACGTCACGCCCAGCGCTTTGCCCATGTAGGCCGACTTGGCCCAGACGTCGCGCTCCATGAGCGGCGGCACGACCATGTCCCCGAAGCGCTCGTGCAGGTCACTGATCACCCGGTCGTGCAGCGCCGTGCTGTGCGGGATGCGATCGGGGACCACGGCGACGATCTCCATCTGCGAATCGCTCGATGCCTCGACGGTCTCCTTCGTGCGTAGGAACCCGTCCAGGCCTTCGATGCCGCAGTCGGTCGGAACGATGGCCATGCCTGCCGCGGCGTAGACGTATGGCGCGAGCGGGTGCACGGAAGGCGGCGTGTCCAGCACGATGAAGTCGTACACGCCCTGTTCCAGCAGCGGCTCCAGCAGCTCGCGCAGCAGCCCGATCGGGCGGCGCTTCATGTACAGCCCGATCGACGCCGCGGCGGTGGTGTTGTCACCCGGCAGCAGGTGCAGCGAGCCACCTTCTTTGCCGCCGGGAATCGTCCATCGCGCCGGCTCGACCTCGGCCACTAGGTCCTGGATCTGCGCGTCGTCGTTGAGAACGTTGTACATGGCGGGCATTGCGGGCAGCCGCCATACGAGTGCTGCCGTGCCCTGCGGGTCCAGGTCCATCTCCAGCACGCGGTGCCCGGCGCTGGCCAGCTCCGCGGCGATGTTGGTCGCCAGCGACGTCTTGCCCACGCCGCCCTTGCCCGATACCACGGCAATGATGCGGTTCAGAATGTCAGTCACGTTTCCCCCGGTTCTCCAATGCTTCAAACGGTCGATAGTTCTCGCGGCTGTCTCCATCCGGATACGACGGCGCGGTCAGCCGCGAGCGCCGCACGTCCAGCCCACGCATCTCCAGCCACATCAGCCCGGCAGCCATCCAGCCACCGGCAGCGCGCAGGAGCCATACTTCCCCGACCAGCGTGGCCACAAACAGCCCAGCCAGCGCCAACCAGACCAATCCTTCGATCACGGCGTCTGAACCTGCCAGCCGGTCGGCGATATCCCAGCCGGTCAACAGGGCAAACCAGTCGGCGACGAACCCGGTCAGCGCCGGGCCGATGCCGCCGTGCTTCTCGACGAGCGCGGCCAGGCCGACGATCAGCGCACGGAGCGCCAGCAGCAGCCCAAGCCACTTGACCCACACGCGATACGCTCTCATTCCGCGTCCTCCACCAGCGCGATCATTCGCGCGCCATCGCCGCGGCGGATGAACCCAGCGGCCTCCAGGGCCGCCAGGTTGTAGCCAGCGACCGACGTGCTGCTGATCTCGCACTCGTCGCAAATCTCCCGAATGGTCGGTGCCCATCCGTTGCGCTCGATGTAGCGCCGGATGAACGTGAGCACCCGCGCTTGGCGGTCAGTCAACTTACCGCGTGTTGCCGTTGTCATGCGGCCTCCTCACTCAGGAACCGAATCTGCATCGGCGCGCCGACCAGATTTGCCATGCTTGTGTCCATCAACTGCTGCAGGTGTTTCTCAAGCCACTCGCGGGCGTAGGGATGCTTGGCTCGAACCCACAGGACCCCGTCTTCGTATCGCGCCGGTGTACTGCCTTTCAGCCAGGTATCGTACGTGGCCCGATTGAGCTGCAGTTCGAGCTGCCCAAGCAACGCCTGCCAGGCGTCGCCAACGCGCATGTTGCGCGAGCCAATGACTTGGTCGAGTCCGATCGGCTGTGCCTGCTTGGACGGTGGGGTGGGCCGCGTGGCCGCGATGTGCGAGGCGTCATCGATGAGCTGGTTGTATTCGTCGCGTCGAACGGTTATCTCGTCCTGTTCACGACGCTTGCGCTCCAGGATTGAGCGCACGTAAGCCAGGCTGCGCTTGTTGTAGACCACCGCCTGACGGATGGCATCGACGATCCACTCGACCGGGTACGTCTCGGCGGCATCCTTCAGCCAGGCTGCGCTAGCCGCGGTGACTGCGGCAATGTTGCTCTCGTACTCGCGGGTGATCTGAGCCAGGATGTTGGGGGCCGGGCCGTCGTCCGATTCGGCGATAGCGATTTCTATCGAGGTCTCATCCTGAATGGCAGCAGCAGCGGAGGGGTTGCGCGCGCTGTCCGATCTAGCGATCTGATCGGTAGGATCTGCTTCTGATTTGCTACCTTGAGATCTGGTACAAACTTCAAGTTCTTCTTTTAAAGAACTTTGGTTTCGGTTTCCGAAACTTTCGGTTTCCGAAACTTTGAAAGTTTCGCTTTGCGAAACATTGGCAGGATTCAATGTTTCACTATCCAAAACATTCACGTCGTCTAATGTTTTGGTTTCGGAAACATCGCTATCGCTCAAAGTTTCGATTTCCGAAACATTGATAATGAGGCGCGCCAGCTCCTGCGTGACCTGTTCGCGGGTTTCATCGCTCATGGTTAGATAGGGCCGTAAGCCCTGGCTGGTCTCGATCATCCCGGTGAGCTGATAGACGAAGGTGCGCCCGGGCAGTGCGGTTTCGAGTCCCTCTCGCTTTTCGTTAGGGACGATCAGGATCGCCTTGTGTGCGATCAACCAGTTGCGAGCCTCGACCACGGCGGCGCTCGCGAAGCCGGTCTCCTGGCATAGCAACCGCGTCGTGGGCCAGCACCGCAGCCGGTGATTGGCGTGAAGCGCTAGGGTCATCAATACGGGCAGGCGCGCGTCATGTCGAGTCGAAGACTCTGGCCCGTCTGCGCGCAGCTCGTGCAGGTACTCGCGCATCTCCCAGTGGAAGCCGATGATCATGCTGCACCATCCACAGGGTCACAGTTTGGTAGCGATTCGCCCGACGCCGCCGTGTTTTCAGTTGGCATATCCAGATCATCTCTAGCATGTGCAATAAAGAACTCGATGTCTTCTTCCTCCAACCTGAACCATTCGCCGACCACCAACTTCTTACTGAAGAACTGGTGAAACACCATCTCCATTCGTCGTGCGTCGCTGAACCAAGCGGAGTACACAATGGTGATGCTGTGGCCGTTTGGGCTAGCGATCTCTTTGGCACGTTCCTCGACGGTCCTGGTAGTGATGCCGATTTTGAAAAGTTCGCCCGCTTGGAGAAGATAAAGCGTGCCTGGAGTTGGCTTGTGGAGGCAGAGGGCACTCAACTGAGCGACGTTGAAAGCCGTCTCTTCGTTGATTTGCCTGACTTTCTCGGGGCTGATCGTGCTGTAGAATTCTGCGATTTGGGCGATGAGATATAGCGCCTCGTCGTGGACGAGTATCTCGTGGCCGAATCGCAGAACAATCTCACCATCGTGAGAAAAGACGTTGATCGGAGCCCAGCTAAGCGCCAACTTTTCTTCCACTCGTTGTTTCACGTTTTTTTCCATTGTTGTCTCGCGCTATCTCTACTTCGTGCCGTCCAGCGTCTTCAGTTCGCTGTGCTCAACACTGCGTATGACGGGGCGGATTGCGGTTCAGAAATCATCTGGCCTACTCGCTAGCAGCTAACTCCTAACAGTCACTGTTAAAAATTAGCCTCTAACGGCTAGGTCACCGGTGCTACACTAGCCAGCGGATTCGCACGTAGTGCCGAAACGCTGCATACTTCTCCATACTCTCTCGGCCTAGTGCGGCGCTGACTCACATCAAAACGGGAGGTTTCATGTCAGCACCCACGCTGGAAGCCGCAATTCATCGTCACCTGAATCACTTCTCCAACCCAGCGACGCGCACGCACGTCGCCTACATCATGCGATCTGTGCTGGACGAACTGGGCGCATCTACCCCGCTCGACGAAATTACGACCGATGACCTGGATCGCTGGAACGATCGGCTCGTGGCTTGCGAATACGCAGCCTCGACGCTCGCCACGCGGAGACGTCACGTGAAGTCGTTTTTCAACTGGTGTGTAAAACGTGAGTGGATCGAACGATCACCGGCGCGCTTCGTCGAAATTCACGAGCCTCACCAGGGGCTCACCAATCGGGCCATGCCGGAGGAGGTTCTGGCGGATATTCTTCTGGCCGCCAGGCGGCACCCCTATCAGTTTCTCGCCGTGCGGAACACGGCGATCTTGGCGCTGCTCGCCACCTATGGCGCGCGTGTTGGCGATGTGACTAGGCTGACGCTCGATCGTGTTCGATGGGACCGGCACATACTGGTGTTTCGCGTGAAAGGAGGTAAAGATGTGGAATTGCCATTGCTGCCGGAAGTTGACCGCGTGCTACGCGTCTGGTGGGACATGCGCGCCAGTCTGACGCCCGCACCCACCCACGACCGGTTGTTCGTTTCGACCCAGCGCCGCGGCGATGAGCGGTACCCACCGTTAACAACCGCTGCGATACAGATGCTTGTGGTACGGCTCAGCAAAGAGGTTTGCGGTGTGGAGTATCGCCCGCACTCGATCCGCCACTGGCGTGGCCGGTCACTTGCGGATGATGGCATTGCGCCAGCCGTGATCCAGCACATATTGGGCCACAGTGACGTCGAAACGACGATGCGGTTTTATGTCAATCAGGACCTGGATCGTGTTACGCGTGCGCTGGAGCAGCATCTGCCACCCGCGCCGGAGGAACCGCAGAAACCGAAGATCATCCCCTTCAGGCGTAAGAGTATAGTGTAGAACACCTGTGCGGTATCTTAGGAGTATAGCAAACCTGAGCAAACGCGCGTATAGCTCCTAAGTCGCTTCCGGCGGTCATGCAGCACGCGTAGAGCGATCATCGAAATCAAATCGCGCGATGTTGCTAAACTTTAACTATGTGGGAGGTCGAGAACGGCAGCCGCCGACGAGGAGAGATCGCCGTGCACGTACGTAAACTCAACCCGATTCTGGCAGCTCTGCTTGTCATCGTGCTGGGTGTGGGCCTGTTTGGCGAACGCCGCGCGGCGTCTGCGCAGAGCGGCCCGCTGCCCGGCCTGATGGCGGTGATCGAAGGGCAGGGCGGGGTTTTTGTGCGCACGGGACCGTCGAACTTTTACCCTGTCGTGGGGTACCTGACGGCGGGCAGCCTGATCGCCATTGACGGGCGCTCGTCGCGCGGCAGCGATGCCTGGGTGCGCACGTGGCGGAACCATCAGGAGGTATGGGTTCCGGCGTGGCGGGTGACGGTGCTGGGCGCGCCGGACGATCTGCCGGTGATGTTCCGGCTGGTCACGCCGCCGTACGCGATCCGCATGCAGGCGGAAAACATGGGCGGGGATGGCACTCTGCGACTGCGGCGGCAGGCCATCGACGATCTCACCGTGCGCATGGTGACGGGCCAGAGCCGCAGCAAGAGACTCTACGCGGGCGGCATCTATCGCGTCGAGGTCTATTTCCTCAATCGCGGCTACGGCACGCAGACGGTCGAAGTGAGCATCGACGGCACGGTGGTCAGCCGCGCGATCGTGCGGATGGGGACCGCGCCGGGCTATAACACCATCGTCGGCTACGACAGCGCCCCGTTCATTATCGTCCCGTTCGGGACGCATCTGGTGCAGGTGCGCGTGACCGGAAACAGCCGCGCCGCGATCGAGCTGGATGAGGTGACGCTGCGGCCCGTCTTGCAGCGGTTTTCCACCGTCCAGCCGGTTGGGTAATGGTGTGCGGGTCTGTGCTGGCAGCCTCCCCCACATGTATTGGTTTTCAGATGTTTTGCCGGTTGAATTCGAGAGGAGTACGGAATGATAAAAGGTCTATTGGCGCGCATCGCGCTGCTGCTGGCGCTCGTCGTGTCGCTGCCCGTGGCGCAGGTGTTGGCCCAGGGTGACGAACAACAGGCCGTCGAGCAGGCGCTGTCTGATTTGAACGAGCAGCTTGGGGAAAGCGTCGCGCTGGACGCGCTGGATTCGTACAGTTGGACCGCGACGGACTTTGGCGATACCAGTCTCGGCTGCCCGCAAGAAGGCCAGATGTACAGCCAGGTGGTGACGCCGGGGTACGTGGTCGTGCTGAGCTATGACGGCGTGACCTACGATTACCGCGTCGCGTCGGACGGCTCACAGGTGGTGCTGTGCAGCAGCTACCCGACCGAGGCGGGCCCCGATACGCCGTCCGGTGATGTCGTGGCGGCCAGCAGCCCGATCAGCGTCGAAACGGCGCAGCAGGTGGCGGAGCTGGCCCAGATCAACACGGGCGACGGCGGCGCAGTCGGGCCCGCGATCTGGTCGCCGGGCGGTGACGCGATCGCGGTTGGCTCGGCGGGCGATGCGGGCGGCGTGCTGCTCGTCGCGCCCGGCACACCGGGCGCCGAACCGCAGTGGCTTTCGACCAGTGACGAGCCGGTGACGGCGCTCGACTTTGCGTCCAGCGGTGGCCTGACGGTCCTGGCCGTGGGCGGCGACCTGGGTGATGTGCGCTTCTTCCAGGCGATGCCCGCCGGGGGCGACGCGCTGGTGATGGCGATTCAGGACGAGCAGCCGGTGAACGCGGTGGCCGTCAGCCCCGACCTGCTGATCGTGGCTTCCGCCGCGACCATGCCGGAATCGGCGGAGAGCGCGGGCACGGTCAACCTGTGGAGCGGGCGCACGGGCACGCTGCTGACGACGATCGACAACAACGTGCCGATCACCAGCCTCGCGTTTGGCCCGGTCGGTGACGAGCAAGGCCGCTGGCTGCTGGCGATCGGCTACGAGAGCGGCTCGATCGACCTGTACGCGATCCAGGTGACCGCCACCGAGAAGCGCGTCGACGCGGCCTGGGATCACCTGCTGACGGCCACCGGGCACACCGCCGCCGTCCGGGATCTGGCGTTCCGCGCGGACGGCACGCTGCTGGCGTCGGCCAGCGAGGACGGCACGGTCCGCCTGTGGTACACCGGCTGGACCGGGGACGCGATGGGCAAGGCCGCCGGGACGCTGCAGTCCGATCAGGCCGTGGTGACGGGCGTGGCGTTCAACGCGGACGGCAGCCTGCTCGCTTCGTCGGGCGGCGATGACGCCGGGGGCACGGTCCAACTGTGGAACGCGGTCGCGCCGGAGTCGGGATCTGTTGCCGCGACGCTGGACAGTGACGCGGCGGTGAACAGCGTCGCGTTTTCGCCGGACGGGCTGTTCCTGCTGACGGCGGGCAACGACGGCGCGCTGCGCCTGTGGGGCGTGCCGGTCGGTGAAGGCACGATGGAATCGAACGTGCCCGTGCCGACTGCCAGCGCTGCGCCGGACGCCGCTACGACCGAGCAGCCAGATCTGGCCGTGACCGCCGAGAGCGGCGAAGTCACCACCGCCGACGGCGCGGTGGGGTAGCGGGCGTTTTTAAGGCGACCTCACCCCCGGCCCCTCTCCAATCAAGTTGGAGAGGGGAGAAAACGGTGATGCGTAGGGGCAATTCGTGAACCGGGGTCCCCGCCAAACATGGTGTGGTGGGGTGGCAATTGCCCCTACAAGATCACGATCTGGGGCGTATCGCAATACGCCCCTACACCGTTCGATCGATCAATTGTGCGCTCTCGCCAATAAACGCGGTTGCGGATGCCTCGCCACGTTTCTACAATCACCGCGCAGTGTCACGCAGCACAGGCTGTCACGCGGCGGGAGCGCCTGAATCTCATGTCTGCATCCCCTGTTTTTCCCACCTTTGCCGAAATTGATCTGGACGCCATCGCGCACAACGTGCGGGCTATCAAAACGCGGCTGGCTCCGTCAACCGAGTTCGTCGCGGTGGTGAAGGCCAACGCCTACGGGCACGGCGCGGTCCCGGTGGGCCGGGCGGCGCTGGACGCGGGCGCGAGCCGTCTCGCGGTGGCCCGCGTCGCGGAAGGCGTCGAGCTGCGGCGT